>JAMOVB010000124.1 GCA_027061705.1 Desulfurococcales archaeon | reverse complement strand
GCTATTGAAATACTGGATAATCACCCGGTGAATAGGGAGAGAGCCGCTAGAGGGGAGCTTAAAGCCAACGCCATACTCCTACGCGATGCTGGGGGGGCTATCCCCAAGGTCGAGCCCGTTAAGAGTAAGTACGGGTTGAGCTTCGGGGCCGTGGCTGAGATGCCGGTAGAGATAGGGATATCGAGGATATTGGGTATGGACGTCGCTAAGGTGCCGCCCCCGACCGAGGATAAGAAAAGCGACTACGAGATTAGGCTTAAGGCCACTCTCGAACTCCTCGAGAGGAATGACGTCGTATACGTGCATCTAAAGGGGCCTGACGAGCCGGGCCATGACGGCGACATTAGACGCAAGGTTAAGGCGATAGAGGATATAGACAAGTACTTCGTCGCTAAACTACTTCCGCTCATAGACTTCAGGGAGACGGCAATACTCGTAACTTCAGACCACGCCACCCCGCCGACCGTGAAGGCGCATACGGACGACCCCGTGCCGCTGGTGTTAGTTGCAAAGGATCTTAAGCCCGACGCCGTCCTAAGGCTTACGGAGAAGGAGTGCAGTAGGGGGGCGCTGGGCGTCATAGAGCATGGATGGGAGCTACTGCCGAAGCTGTTTAGGGAGTACCTTAAGATGTAGGCTTAAAACACGCCGTAAACACTTTCTTCTTCAAGGATTAAGGATTATGAGGTTAAAAAGGGAAACTACTTCCCGAGGGAGGCCAGGAGGTTACGTACCTCCTCGATAACTCCCTTTAATCCCTCCGGGATGTTCAGACTTCGCGCCTTCTCAACCCCGATGTCGAATGCGGCAACGTTGACGTCGCCGCCCTTACCTGATTTGAGCACATCCCGCAACCCGTCCCTAAGCTCCGGAATTAAGCCTGCCAGAACCCCTAACGCCGCGGCGTTCACGACCTCCTTACCGACCCTCCGCATGACATCCTCGACTAGGGGGACTGGGACGGCGTTGCTTAAGTCCTTCAAGCTCTTAACTAGTTCCCCCTCATATAGGATGAGCTTGGAGGCTCTTATGGATGAAGCCCTCCTAGCGACTCCAGCATCGTGTAACGCTACAACTATGTCGAAGGCTTCCGGGAACGGGTTCTCGATTCGATCCTTAGACAGCACAACGTATGCGAGGACAGAGCCTCCCCTAACCTCGGCCCCATAGCTCTGTAGTTGGGCGACGTACGCGCCCATGCGGTAGAGGGCAGTGGCTAAGGTCGTTGCGGCAAACACTATGCCCTGGCCTCCCCGGCCTGCGAAAGCTATTGAGAGCTCCTTAACTACCACCTTACCTCACCTCCTGCCTTCCTCACATACTCACGGTACCTGTCCAGGTAGCCGGGCTTGTCCTCCGCCTTAAGAACGCCTATCCTGCCTAACTCGGTCTCACCTTCCCTGCAGATCCTCATCAACTCCTTGAGCTTCTGACCGGGGGTCTTACCCTCATACCTAACGACGTAGGTTATGCAGGGCGCTATAACCTCAACGAACCTGAATCCCCTCGAGTACTTGCTTAAGGCGTCCTTAAGCGAGTTCTTAAGCTTGCCAAAGTTGGCGACGCACCACCTAGCTACGTAGTTCGCGTTACTTCTGGCAAGCATTCCCGCAACATCCATTACGGGCTCGAACGCTCCGAAGGGTGTTGTAGCGGTTCTCAGACCCTCGGGCGTCGTGGGTGATGCCTGCCCCCTAGTCATCCCGTAGACTAGGTTATTGATTA
>JAMOVB010000123.1 GCA_027061705.1 Desulfurococcales archaeon | reverse complement strand
AGGCCCTATATAAGGACTGGCTTAAGACCACCTACGTTGAGAGCGTTCCTGAGTCAAAGCTCAAGAGCACTATAGAGTCACTCATCAGCAAGGGATACGACGTAATCTTCACCACCTCCTTCGGCTACATGGAGGGCACTCTAGACGAGGCTAAGCTGCACCCCAATGTCATATTCTTCCACTGCAGCGGCTACCTAAGATGGCATAACATGGGCACCTACTTCGCCGACCTATACCAGATCTACTACCTGGACGGCCTGATTGCCGGAGCCCTCACCAAGACCGGCCACATAGGCTACATAGCCGCCTTCCTAACGCCTGAGCTGGTCAGGCACATCAACGCCTTCGCTATAGGCGCTAAGGAGGTGGGCGAGCAGCTCGGCAAGAAGATTGAGGTGTACGTGATCGAGACTGGCGGCTGGTACCACCCCGCAGTGACTAGGCAGGCAGCCGCAACCCTAGTCAACGACTACCACTGTGACGTCCTAGCCTACACTCAGGACTCCATCGCCGTCATCGAGTATGCTGAGCAGCTGTACAAGCAGCAGCACAAGCAGATCTGGGTCTTCAGCCACTACAGCCCCGGCTGGATCTACGGACCTGACGTCGTGGCAAGCGGCCAGATAGTCAGGTGGGAGGTGATCTACGCCGACATACTGGCTAAGATAAAGGCAGGCGTCTACACGCCGTACAACCTGCAGGACGTTGACTACTGGGACCTGCTGAACTCCGGCGCCGTCGAGTTCGGCTGCTGGGTCTTCCAGAACGGCACTGTAATGCACATCAACCCGAAGGTCATACCGATCCTTAAGAAGATAATAGTCACTGACAAGCAGACCGGCAAGAAGATGAGCGTGTACGACCTAGTCATGCTGAGGTACCGCGAGATGAAGGACGCGCCGATGCTCAACGCCCTCGACAGCCTGTCAATAACCCACAAGTACATGAACATAACTAAGATCTACATCGGCGGCAAGGAGAAGTGGTACTACATAGCGCCTAGATTCGACCCGTTCACCGGCCCGCTAACCGGCTACAACATCAAGACCGGTAAGAAGGTCGTCATACCTGCCGGTGAGAGGCTAGGCCACGACGCCCTATGGACCATGCAGTGGTTCGTCGACTGGGTACACATAGTAGGCAAGAAGTAGGGTACTTAGGGGGTGTGAGGCATGAGCGCTCCGGAAGCAGCCTCAAAACCAACCCCTTTTTCAAAGGAAGGGCAACCCCCCGCCAAGGGAGAGGTAACTATTTTAGTTAGGAATTTAGTGAAGCGATTCCCCGGCGTCGTGGCTTTAGACCACGTTAAGTTCGACCTGAGGAAGGGCGAGGTACACGCCCTACTCGGCGAGAACGGTGCCGGTAAGACGACCTTCGTCAAGATACTCTATGGCGTTTACGTTCCCGATGAAGGCGAAATATACGTCGACGGGAAGAGGGTTACGTTCACATCCCCCCTCGACGCGATAAGGCATGGCATATCCCTCGTATCGCAGATACCTCAGATAATAGGCTCGCTGACGATAGCTGAGAACATCATACTGGGGCTTGAGAAGTACGGCATGATGGTTAAGATCAGGAAGGTTGAGAACTTCATAAGGGAGCAGAGCGAGAGGATAGGCATTAAGATAGACCCGAACACCGAGGTGTGGAAGCTCAGCTACACGCAGAAGCAGCTTGTCGAGCTACTTAGGGCAGTGCTGCTGGGGGCCCACGTGATAATGCTTGACGAGGCCGTAACGTTCCTGCCCATACGTGAGAAGAGGAAGTTCTACAGATTCATGCGTGACTTCGCAAAGCAGGGAGGGTCCGTCATACTGATCACGCACAAGATACCGGAGGCTATGGAGGCTGCCGACAGGATCACCGTGTTGAGGAGAGGTAAGTACGTAGGCACGGTTAACGCTAAGGAGGCGACACTGGACCTTATCAGGAAGATGATGTTCGGCGCTAGGTCGTCGGAGATCACGTATAAGAGGCTGCCGTCGTCAAAGCCCGACGACAAGGTGGTGCTTGAGGTTAAGGACCTCTGGGTCATGGGTGACTACGGCGCCTTCGCAGTTAAGGGAGTTAAGCTCCAGGTCAGGGCCGGGGAGGTCCTAGGCATAGCTGGCGTGGCCGGGAACGGGCAGCTTGAGCTGATACAGGCCATCGTCGGGTTGAGGAAGGTTAGGAAGGGCAAGATACTCATACGCACTAACGGCGACCTGAAGGACATGACGAATAAGGGTGTAGGGCACATAAGGAAGCTCGGCGTAGGGTACATTCCGGACGAGCCGCTGAAGTACGGCGTGTCAGTCGAGAACAACATTGAGGAGAACCTCGCGATGCTACCGCTGATAGCTAAGACAGTAATTAACTGGAGGAAGATGAGGGCACTGGCTAAGAAGATTATCGAGGAGTATAAGGTCGTAACACCGTCAAGCAAGACCCCCGTCAAGCTCCTGTCAGGCGGTAACATAATGAAGGTGCTGGTGAGTAGGGAGTTGACCGTGGCGAAGAAGATGCTCGTGGCCTACAACCCGACGAGAGCTCTGGACGAGGTTACGGCTATCAACGTGAGGAAGATAATCAAGGATAAGGTGATTAAGGATAGGATAGCGGTCATCATGGCTTCAGAGGATCTCGACGAGATATTCCAGGTAAGCGACACGATAGCCGTCATGAACTCCGGAAGGATTGTGGGCGTGTTCCCCGCCGAGAAGGCGGACCGTGATAAGATAGAGAAGCTCATGGTGATGTAACGTGAGGCTAGTCGTAACGAGGAGGATCAAACCACTCAAGTTTGGAGGCATTATAATCCCGTTTTTATCGATAATCCTCGGCGTATTCCTAGCCACCATAGCTCTCTACGCCCTAGCCCGGGTTCCTCCGGGACTCGTCTACTCATCCATAGGGGTCTCGCTCGTATCCCCCCAAATGCTCCAGACGTTCGTAATGCTGGTCATACTCGGCGTAGCCCTAATAATACCATTCAACGCCGCCATATGGAACATCGGTGCTGAAGGGCAGATCATATGGGGCATGATAGCCTCCGCATTCATAGGTCTCTGCATAGCCGTCCACTACATATACGTTAGCCCTTCGGCCGCTGCCCAATACTCAGGCGTGCCAGGGGCTTTCATACTCCCCACACCAACCGCTACCGGTAAGGAGGTAGTTGCTAAGCTATCCATGAGCCCTCAAGCAGGCGTCGCCCTAATGCTCATACTGGCCTCGCTGGCTGGGGCTATGTGGGCGTTAATAGCTAGCCTGATGAGGGCCTTCCTAGATATTGATGAGGTAGCAACCACGCTGATCATGAACTACATAGCGTACTACCTCTACAACTACGTCGTTTATGGCCCGCTCCAGGGAGTTACGATATCGACGAGCGGCTTCGGGCTGTCGAACCCTCTGCACCCGGCGCTGCAGTTCTCTAGGATAAGCGTGTCAACTACCGCCACCTGGGAAGGCGTCGGGATAATGATAGGGGTGTTCATCATGGCGTGGTTCATACTGAGGCACACGACGTTCGGGCTAAGGCTGAGGATCCTAGGCTCCAACCCCAACGCGCTGAAGGCTGCTGGCATAAGCGTGCGTAAGTACATCGTAGCCGTGCTAACCATAAGCGGTGCCATAGCCGGCCTCGTCGGCACGATATTCTTCGCCGGCAACATGTACCAGCTGATGAAGATCAAAACAATAACGACGCCCCCGACCCACAACATAGGCTACACAGCTATCCTAGTGTCGTGGCTCTCCATGCTCGATCTCCGAGGAGTTCCGTTCGCCGCCTACATCGTGGCCAGCCTATTCCAAGCAGGTATAAACCTGCAGGCATCGTTAGGCAGCATCAGCGGAGGGGCTATGATAAGCAGCGGCGCCCTAACGTACGTGCTGATAGGCTTCGTGTTGACGACGTTCACCATATTGAGAGTGTTCTCAGAATATAGGATAAGGATCGTGCGTGGCAGAGGGTGATGGCGATGGTGTGGGTAACTAACATAATAATGGCGGTCGCCCCCGCATTCGCCGCCTACTACCTGACGGCAGTAGGTCACGGTGTGTTCGAGAAGTCGGGAGTCTTGAACCTAGCGATCGACGGCGTATTCACACTAGGCGTTGCGATAGCCTACACCGTCGCGCTACTGGCGGGAACCGCGTATGCCGGGTCAGTCGTAGCCCTCATAATAGCTGCGGCGTTCGGAGCCTTCATAGCGTACATGGTCACCAAGCTCCCGATAAGCCACGGAGCGATAGGCCTCTCCCTAATGTTCGTAGGCTACGGACTCTCAGCACTGGTCGCGATGCCCATAAGAAGCACTACGGGTAAGGTAGTATCCTACCCGCTGAGCTGGGTATTCGACATCGGGCTACTGATATTCGCTATAGTGCTCGGCGTGATAATGCACTACATACTAGTTAACACGAAGTTAGGTGCGGCGATAAGGGCTGCCGGCGAGAACCCGCACGCAGCCTCAGCGCTGGGTGTGGACGTACTGAAGACTAGGATAATAGCGGGGCTACTGGGATACGCACTGATAGGTCTGGGCGCGTCATTCTTCTTCCTAGCGTACTCCCCAGCACCCTACAGCGAGGGCATGGGGATGGGCAACGGATGGATATCCTTCGCCATCTCACTAGCTGCCGGCAGACACCCGCTACTAACCATAGCGTCAGCAGCAGTATTCGCCGGCCTGCTGAGCAATAAGTTCGTGCTTCAAGGCATACTGGGGCTCTCGATACACATAACGAACATGATACCCTACGCAGCAGCCCTAGCTGCGATGGTGATATTCATGGTAACGCCGCTGAAGAGGAAGCTAGCGCCGCCGAGGTCCCTAGGTAAGATCTACTTCAAGGAGGAGAGGACCGTCTAAGCCTAGGACCGGCTTTCGGGCGGCTAATAAGAGCCTTTTTAAACAACCTCAAACAGGCGGTTTGGAACCCCCAACAACCCTTCTAAGCACGCCCTCAACCTCGTCAGCAGCCTCCTTAAGATCGACTAGGCCCCTAGCGTGAAGCGGGTCCAGAATGTACGTCAGCTCGACAGAGCCCTCATCATCATTCCTAAACACGACTAAAGTAACGTTCCCTCCCTTAAACCCCCTACCCATAACGCTACCCCTACACATAACTGCTGTAGGGCCCAACCTCTCCCTAACCCTATACCCACACGCCTCAGGAAGAACCTTAACGAGGCTCCGGAATAGCTCCTCCAAACCCATGCTTAGCGCTTCCGCCCTAACGACACATTTATGCCTGTTTATCCTCTCCGCCCGGCAGACAGCAGCACCGCCGAGAAGCTCGTAGGACTCCAGGTACTCGCCCTCCTCGCCCCCGCCCCACACAGCCTTAAGCAGTATTAGAGCGCCGGCAACCCCGCACACTGCCGCCGACACTCCTAGAAAGTCCTCCCACACCGGGCCTGCTGGGCGACCCACAGCGAGCGTAGCGTACGCAAGCGCAACTGCCGACGCAACTAGCAGTACGGCGGCTAGTATGGAGGCTCTCAAAACACCACCTGCCTAAGCGTGGGATGTATTGCGGCCTTATTAGCATTAACCACAGCAACCGGCATAAACCCCGGTACGCACTCATAGCTGGGTGCGCGCATGCGTGCAGTGGCCATAGACCTCTTCGGAACTATAATCAAGCCTGAGTCGGATGACCTAGCCCACGAGGCCCTAGCCAAGGCGTTCGCCGAGATGCATGGCAACGCCTTCGAACCTGAGGAGATGCTTGAGGAGTACTGGAGGCTCGTTAATGAAGAAGGTTTGGAATCAACCGAGGCTACCTGGGCCGCCCTAACGAAGCTTGCTAGAAGGCTTGGATTCAAGTTGAAGGTAGGGAGGGATGATGTTGAGCGCATGCATGTGGCCTACCACGCGAAGTACGCCATACTGTTTGAGGACGCTATTCAAGCACTCCGCGAGGCTAGGAAGCTCTTCGACAGGACTGCGCTCCTAACGGACGGTGACGGCCCTGTGGTTCACGCCATAGTCGACGCGCTTGGGATCAGGAAGTATTTCGACGTTATCGTGACTAGGTCTGACGTAAGGGCTAAGAAACCAGACCCAAGGCTGTTCATAGAGTGCGTCAGGAGGTTGGGAAGTAACCCGAGTTCCACGGTAATGATAGGGGATAGGTGTGCTGACGTGGAGGGAGCTAAGGATGCTGGGATGCTGGCGGTCGCTGTGCGTGAGCTTAAGGGATGTAGGCGGGAGCCTGACGGCGTTGCCGACGGCCTCCTTAACGCAGTCCGCCTAGCCTACAAGCTTGTTTCTGACTTAGGTGCCTAGCCCAGCCCCGTTAACGCCAGTTTTTAACGGGGGCGTGGGCCGTGATGTGTTATAGAATGTGATGCCAAGTAATTAATTTTAGATACTGTCAAGCGGGACCAAAGCGATTCCTATACAATGTTCTCAAGCAGTGATGAAAAGTGCTGTTTTGTACTACTGACAGTATATGTATACAGAAAATAAGATGTCCATAAGGAAAGGCCTTCCGAACTTCATTAATACATTGATGTATAGAGATTAGCTCTATCAGCTCGAGAATGACTTGAATAAGTTCTTCTAAATACTTAACGACATCACGGAAGTATTTCTTGGTCATTAAATTAATAAATCCTACTGATGAAGTATTTACGAGGTGCCCCTAGTTGTCGGGCAAGAACGGGAAGGCGGGTGAGCAGTCTAGGCACTCAGCGACGTCGTTTAGACGGTATCTCAACCCGTCGCTGCTTGACTTCATAGACCAGATACAGAGCTACGAGTACATACCCGAGATAACTAGGGTTGCTGATGATATGGGTATACACGCGTCGACCGTTTGGAAGTTTATGAACCTCCTCAAGAGTAAGGGGCTTCGCTTCCTCGGAGTCATA
>JAMOVB010000122.1 GCA_027061705.1 Desulfurococcales archaeon | reverse complement strand
GGATCGAGAGGCTAGTGGTGAGTCTTCACGAATCAAGCGTTGGTGAAGATCGCGGCTTACCTGAGAGGTGGGTTGTGTCTAAGATATCCCTACACATACTGAACGCGATGGAGGAGCTGGAGAACGTGCGTGTGAGGGGGGCGGGGGTCAGGATATTCTACCTGATCCCGCAGGAGATTAGCGAGTACCTCCGCATGGTAGGAGGTGGTAGGCCGTCAAGGGCGTTAAGGCCTCTGATGATGGAGTGGCTGAAGCTCTTAGCGGCATACGCGCCCTTCTTCGGTGAGGAGCTGTGGCATAGGGTCGGCAACGAGTCTCTGGTCGTTACTGAGCGCCTAATGAGTAGGGAGGACCTCTTAAAGCTTATTGATAAGGAGGCCCTGCTCAAGGTCGAGTTCGTCCGGAGGCTCGTCGAGGATATTAAGGAGCTGCTGGGTGTTGTCGGGCCTAAGAAACGCGCGGTCATATACGTGGCGCCGCGCTCAAGCTACGCCCACCTACTGCGCGTGAGTGAGGTGCTCTCGAAGGGTGAAGGGGTTGGCGAGGTGTTTAAGCTTGTTGCCTCCGCCCCGGAGTTCCGGGGGATGAACGTGCGTAGGGTTGGTAAGGCGTTGATGGATCTGGCGTCGGCGATGGATGACACGCTCCTCAAATACCTGCGTGAGGTCGGGGGTATTGACGAGTTAAGCGCTATTGAGGAGATGCGTGAATTCATTGAGAGGGAGACGGGCGTTAAGCTGGAGGCCGTCTACAGGGCTGACGACGTCAGCGCCCCTAACCTAGGGGGTAAGAAGGGCGCCGCGCTCCCATGGAGGCCTGGAATATATCTTGAGTGAAGGGGGCTCAGCGCTACAGTGGTTCATCAGCGTCAGACCGCCCGTCGGTCGACATCACAGCCCCCGCTACTTAGGCGGTGCTGGGGCATTATCTCTTGCTACCGCCAGCGCTCTCAGTCTTAAGCAGGATCCTATTCCTTATGTTTTTAGTGATCTTATACCACGCGAGCAGGCAGGCGGCGTTTATCGCCAGGTATATGACAACGCTCAGCACCTGGTATAGCGGGGCGCGTTCCCTATCAAAGAGCTTCAGCGCCATAACTAGGAACGGCTGGGCCGACATCCAAGCAAGCCCGTAGAGTATCAGCGTGTAGGGCACTAGCACCGCCTTAACAACGTCGCTAAAGCCCAATGAGCTAACCCTACGTAGTAGGTTCGAGGCCGCTTTAAATCGATTTCAGCCCAACGCGCTTATCTCCCTCAAAGACGATATCTTAATGCGTCGGCGCTCGCACCGCGGGCGATGATGACTACCTCCGGTGCCGATGGTTGACGAGAAGGCATTTGCCTGAGCCTCAGTAGAGCTTGGCGTGCGGGTCACCGCGTGGGTTTGTCATCACTGCTCAGCGCTTATAGACCTAGATCACCCCCACGTGATGGCGTTGCAGACACTCATTGTGGCGGGCCCGCCGGGATTCGAACCCGGGACCTCCGCCGGGTCGGTGGCCACGCTCCCGATCACCCGTCTACGGGTTAAAAGCCCGCCGCTCTACCTGGCTGAGCTACGGGCCCACCGACATCTTTATTTACGCGCAAACTTAAACTTAACGAGCATATGCGTGCGTATACCGTGTTAAAGCTTATAATCAGAGTTCCGGATTTCCTAGTTAGCTGGAAGGAGTGTGGGTTGATACTTTATGGCAGGCAAGAAGAAGATTAAGGTAACGGAGCACGAGCTCGTCCCGCATCACGAGG
>JAMOVB010000121.1 GCA_027061705.1 Desulfurococcales archaeon | reverse complement strand
GAGGCGCTACAGGTACAGAAGCGCTAGAGAAGCTCTAAGCAAGATAATAAAGTCGCAAGCGGCTGAACTCGCCCACAGCCTTAGGACTGGTGAGGGGTTTAAGCCGTTTAAGGTCTCGTGGTGAGGCGCTAATGGTTGTGATCCTAGTGGTCTACGACATCAGCGACGATAGGGTCAGGAACGCCGTGGCGAGGAGGTTAACTTCTATGGGTTTCATTAGGATTCAGAAGTCCGCCTACGTCAGGAGAGGGACTTCCGGCGCGGCTAGATACGTGTTTAGGGCTGTCTCCAGAATGATTGACAAAAGCTCCGATAAGCTTCTAGTGATTGCCGTACCTGACGCCGTGTACGCTGCAGCCTCCTCCGTGGGACGCAAAGGTATTGAGGAGCCCGCGAAGGCCGTCCTAGTGTGAGGCGTATGCGGGCGGTCAGCGCCTCCCTTATTAAGGAGTGGTGCTGGTGCCGAACATTCGCCTGGTTCGTGACCCTTGGCCTTAAGGAGCCTATCCCGCCGCATGCTGCCGACCCTGAGGAGTGGAGCTATCATGAAGTTGCTGAGGGGCTACTGACCTACTACCGGCTAGAAGGGGTGGAGTATAACGTGCTGGTTAGGCATAAGCTAGTGTCGAGGAAGTTAGGCATATATGGCATCGCCGACCTAGTGTTGCTGGCTGAGGACGGCCGCGATGCGGTAGTCGCTGAAGTCAAGACAACATCCCCTTGGGTTAGTGAGGAGCATGTAGACCTGCAGGTAACGGCATACGCTGTGATGGCTAAGGAAACCTTCGGTGTAAGGAGCGTTAGGGCGTATGCTATCTCTAAAGCAGAGTATAGGGAGGTCGCGTGGGCGCGCTACATCCCAAGGCTAGTTGAGGTTATCAGGAATTTAAAGAGGATGCTGGATACTGAGGAGATGCCTCCTCCTAACCATGACGGCTTAAGGTGTAGGGCCTGCCCCTACCGGAGGCTATGCCCGTACTCAAAAACGTCTACGGCTTAGGGCCTTATGCTGAGAGACTCCATCGCCTTGACAAGGCACTCAATCCAGTAGGTGGAGCCTGCATTGAAGGGCGGGGTGCCGTCTCCAGACGACTTAGCGGCGATTCTCAACGCCCTGTAGAGGGACGCAACATCATACTCAACTAACGCCCTAACTAAGGCGGACGTGAACGCGTAATTGAGCCTACCACTCTCCACATAGTACCTCCTGATTAACCCATCAACGAGCCAATCAACGGAACCTCCGAGCAATTCGACGGTCTCAGCAAGCTTCAAGACCCTATGCGTCGGAAGCACCGACTCTGAAGCGACTGCCACGCCCTTGCTGAATTTATCTTCAATACCTACCTCACGAGCCCTAGCTATGCATAACCCCCTAATCCGTTCGGCATCTTGAACGTTGAACTTATATTGCGTCTGCCTTAAGGTGACCTCGACTAGGAACCCCGCACCTAAGCTAGCCTGCTTAGACACGCGGTAAGCATCGAGAAGCATGAAAACGGCGTGCGCCTTCTCCCAAGCGACTGCGCCCCTAACCCACCTATGCCTGTAGGTTCTGAGCATTGCTTGAGCGCGCCAGACAGCGCTAGCTGGAACCTCCTCTCTAGGTGTGAGCAACGCTATCCCAATCCCGAATTCATCCCCAGAGAGTCTTATGGGATATGTCAATGCTAGGCGTAACCCTCCCCTAATAAGCCTGCCGCACACGGGATCTAGGGCCTGACTACCGCTTTGCTTGATTGATGCGTCCGTATAGAAAAACTTA
>JAMOVB010000120.1 GCA_027061705.1 Desulfurococcales archaeon | reverse complement strand
GCCCCGCTTTCCTCACGGGATTCACACACTAGGGCGTCGGTGATCTCGTCAGTCATTCTGAGCACTACGCTCTGCGGCAACCCTAGGAAGTGCTTGCGGACCGTATCCTCGACGAACTTCCTCACGGCCTCCTCGCCGTTGCCGCAGAGGTTCTCCAGCCCTCTAAACTCCCTAACTATCTTCGCCTTCACTAGGGCGTAGAATCCAGGGGACGCCGTCTTCAGAGCGGTTGACTGCATTCCCCGGTTCCTCCCTCGACCCATCTCTCGCGTCAGCTTTCTTTACCTCCGGTAATACTGTTTATTAGTAGTTAATAAATTCTCATAGCTTATGCTTAAATACTTCCTCAAGACTTTTTCGACTTGAGACATTATTGGGCGCAACACATTGCGTTTAAATATATTTAAAGGAATTGCATACCCCGACAACCTAAGGTATTTGGGCACCGTATCCAGTAAGATAGGGTGTTAACTACGGTAGTGTGTCTGGGCAGCCGTGAGCTCTGCGGGGAGGTTGTCGAGGCGCTTAAAGGCGATGTCGGGGTTGCCTTCGTAATAGCGTCCACTAAGACCTCCACGATACCCGGCATAAGCGCTGCGGGGGCCTCACCGCAGGCAACGCTGCTGACGCCGACGCTCGACGTTGAGTACGTGTACTGCGGCAGGCCATTAAGCGCCGACCTAATACCCGTTACTCCCGAGGGCCTGCCAACACCTGCCGTGATCAGCAGGGCGTGCCTGAACATGCTGAGGCTGCCCTACCTGATAGTTGATGCCGGCGCCGCCACACCCCCTAAGGTGCCGCACGTCACCCTACCCGGCAGGGTTGTTGGCGGGAGGATCGACCTGGAGCGGGCCCTACCTGAGGGCAGGTCGCAGCAACTATTCCGTGAGTGCGAGGGCCTAGGCAGTAGGGCCTTCCGCGGCCTCGACGCCCTAGTTATTGGGGAGTCCCTCCCCGGCGGCACCACGACGGCCGCCGCAATACTCACCGCCTTAGGCGTTAACGCTGTGCGGAGGGTTAGCAGCTCATCCCCCAACAACCCCGTAGGTCTTAAGGAGTCCGTCGTTAGGGCGGCGCTAAACCGCTCCGGCATACCTGAGGGCGGTGTTAAGGACCCGTTCCTAGCCGCGGACATGGTTGGAGACCCCCTACACCCGTCCGTCGCCGGCCTCGCCCTAGGGGCTCTGAAGGCAGGCGTCAGGGCGGTGCTGCTGGCCGGCGGGACCCAGATGGTGGCGGCGCTAGCGATCCTCAGGATGGCGGCGCCCGAAGACATCCTCAGGAGGGTTGCTGTGGGGACTACGCGCTGGATCGTTGAGGATAGGCAGTCGAGCATAGAGTCCCTGCTTAGGGATGTGAGCCCGTCAACACCGCTGCTCCACACCAGCCTCAGCTTCAGGAACTCACCATACAGCGGCTTGAGGATGTATGAGGAGGGCTACGTGAAGGAGGGGGTTGGGGCGGGAGGCCTTGCAGTCACTGCTGAGGTTAGGGGGTTCGACGCCGGCAGGATTGCTGAGGAGGTTTACGGGGAGTATAGGAGGTTGCTGAGTCTTGGGGCTGCTAAGGCTTGAGAGGCTCTCACCCGACACGCTACTAATTAGGTACGGCGGCGGGAGGGCATCCGCGGTAAGCACCGTGTTCACGGGCGTTGGTGTGGGTGAGTGTGACGGTGTGGTGGTTAGGAGGGTTGGCAGGGACTTCAGAACCCCTCCTGAGGGACTGCGCGGTCTGGCAACCCGAATAGCTGCTGAGGCGGGGCTGGAGCCGGGGAAGGCTGTGGTGGTGTTCACGGCGGCCGACATCGGTGACGCCGTCACTGCTGAGGCCAGGTATGAGGGCGGTGAGGCGGCCGTGGCCGTCGTGGCCGGCTTCGACCCTCCCGCATGTGTCGAGCAGGGCACGCTCCACAGCGTCAGGGAGGTTCGGGGCGCCGGCACCATAACGGTCGTCGCGGCTACGAGCAGGCGGTTGAGCCTTCCAGCAGCACTAGACATGCTTAGAGTGGTTTCCGAGGCTAAGGCGGCAGCCTGCTCAGACCTCCTACTCAGGTGCGGGTCGAGGGCCGTCGGAACCGTGACCGATAACGTGACCGTGCTCTACCCAGCCGGGGGCGGGGGGCCTGCCCTCCCATGGGCCGGTATGGCGACGCTAGACGGCAACGCTGTGGCCTCCCTGACCTACGGCGCCGTGGTTGAGGCGGGGCTTAAGGCGCTCGACCCGGAGGACAGGTTGAGGGAGGCTATCGGGTTAGGTGTTGACGAGCTTGTTGAGGCCGCCCTCAAAGCCTACCGCAACGCGCCCGTGCCAGGGCTTGAGGAGGGCTTCGTTAGGAAGCGCGTTTCAGAGCACATCAAGTCCTTCCTGAAGGATCCCAATACCTGGGCATTCATCATAGCTGCGAGGGAGCTCGACCTTCACGGGAGGGCGGGAACCATACCCGGCTTAAGCAGGGGTGAGTTCGAGGCCGACACCGTTAAGATCGTCTCGGACGAGCTGCTAAGCATGGCCCTCGCAACGTACTTGGCGGGCGCTAAGGCGCTCTTCGCGACCTACTGGGTTGAGAGGATTAAGAAGGGCGGGGGCCTGCCGGAGGTTAACTCCCTACCCATGTTCGAGGACGACGTGGCGTCAGCGCTCATAGCATCGGCACTAACAAAGCTCTATGACGAGGTGCTCGGCGGGTGAGGGTTGCTGAGGCGGTAGTCATGGCTGGAGGGCGGGGCAGTAGGATGGGGTACGTGGTTAAGCCCTTAGTTAAGGTGTGCGGTAAGCCGATGGTCCACTGGGTGGTTAGGGCCGCTGAGAACGTCGTCGGGAGGGTCGTCGTCGCGGTATCCCCAACCACCTCCGGGCCGGTGGCTACCTACCTGCGTGAGCGCTTCGGACCCGCCGTCGAGTGCGTTGAGACGCCCGGAACCGGGTATGTTGAGGACCTAGCACTCATCCTTAAGTGCGTTAGGCTCCCCGCCCTAGTGCTCCCAGCCGACACACCCGCAGTAACTCCAGCCACGCTTGAGGAGTTCCTTAGGAAGACATCCGCTCTTAAACCCCTCCCAGCCGTAATCACGCTTGACGCAGGCTCCGGCCCGGTAGGCATATCGATATTCACACGCGAGTCGGGGGGCTGGGCCACGGTGGGGGTGGCCGCTAGGGGCTTAATTAACGTGAATACTTGGGGCGACGTAAGGCTTGTCGAGCAGGTGATGTGCGGTGGGGGAGGTGGCGAGGGTCTGTAGGGCTCACGGCGGTAGGTGCCCGCCCGGCTGCGTGGACTTCAGCTCCAACCTGAACCCCCTAGCCCCTCCTGAGGAGGTTGTTGAGGCCCTCACCGAGTGCGTGGAGGGGGGCGCCGCCTTCAGATACCCTGACTACGAGTACGTTGGCCTCAGGGAGGTGTTAAGCGGGTGGTACGGGGTTGACGCAGACCTCATAGTGCCCGTGAACGGGGCTGCGGAGGCCCTATCCCTACTGCCCGTCGGGCTGAGGGTCAAGGCCCTCATAGCGCTTGAGCCTACGTTCGGCGACCACGAATGCCTTGCTAGGGCGCTGGGCTTCGAGCTGCGTAGGGTGCTCTACAGGGGCTTAGGCGGCAGTGGCTTCGTAGAGCCTCCAGACCCGCAGGAGGTGGTTAGCGCCGCTAGGAAGGCGCGCAAGCCGTGCGCCATTCTGGCCTCCGACCCGAACAACCCGACGGGAGCTCCGCTAGGTATGAAGTGGGTTGAGGAGGTCTGGGAGGACCTCCCCGAAGGCACCTACTTAATACTTGACCTCGCGTTCAAGGAGTTCAGCGCCGAGGGGCTAAGCCTGAAGGCCTTCGAAGGGATGGAGGGTGTGGCGGCGGTCGTAAGCCTGACTAAGACACTCTCAATACCTGGGCTTAGGGCCGGTTTCGTGTATGGGTGTAGATGCGTTGCCGAAGCCCTCAACCTAGTTAGGCAGGCGTGGAACGTTAACTCGCTGGCCGACTGCCTCACACGCAAGGTACTGGCGGAGTTCGGCGGCAGGGTTAGGGAGTTCATCGAGATGTCTAGGGACGTGCTCGCCTCTGAGAGGGCTTGGATGCGTTCCAAACTGCTTAAGGCCGGCCTAGCCGTTCCGGAGTCCGACGCCCCCTACCTACTCATACACCACCCGGCCGAAACCTCGGTAAGGGTGTTTAAGGAGATGCTGAGGCGGGGGTACTGCGTTAGGGACGCGTCAAGCTTCTACGGACTCAGCAACTACTACACTAGGGTGGCCGTAAGGCTTAGGGAGGATAATGAGGGGCTGGTAAGGGCTCTGACGGAGGTGCTCGGCGCTGGGTGAGGGTGGGTGCGGACCGCTACGCGGCTTCCTAGCGCTACTGTCCCTAATGACTAGGATCCCCGCCGGCGGCGGGAGCCTTGACGATGCCGGCAGCCACTTCTACCTAGCGCCCTACGTAGGCCTAATAACAGGTGCCGTGGCGTGGCTCGCCGCTACCTACGTAACCTACCTAACGGGCTCGACGCAGCTTGGGGCCGCCGCATACCTGCTGACCTACGTAGCGTTCACCGGAGGCATCCACGTTGACGGGTTCACCGACTTTATGGAGGCATCCGCCGTGGGCGCTACGGGTGAGGACGCGTTGAGGATAATGAAGGACCCGAGGAAGGGGGTGTTCGGCATACTCGCCCTCGCCCTAAACCTAATAACCACCTACGCCATGGCCTCATACATCCTAACCCTAACCCCGACCCGCGCCCGGCAAGCGCTCCCGAACCCATCACTACCTGCCCAACTAGCCGCCGTGCTCGCGGCAAGCCATGCCGCATCAGCGGAGGCTATGTTCGTCGCGGCGTCGATCGGGAAGCCCGAGCCCTACGAAGGCATGGGCCGCCCCTTCGTAACGAAGGTTAAGAGGGCGTTGGCGCAGGCCCTTAACATAGCGGTATCCGCAACCATACTAGCACCGTACGCGCTGGCCCTACACAGCGTCTGGATAGCGTACGCGCTCGCACCCTACGCAGCGTCATGCGCTGCGGGAGCCGCCGTAGCTAGGGCAGCGAACAGGAGGCTCGGCTTCGTAAACGGGGACGTCCTAGGCACGGCCTACGAATTCGGCAGACTCACGTCGCTAGCAACTTTAATAGTCGTTGTAGTGGCTTGTTCTATAACTTGAACAATAGTAACGATAGCATTAGAGTACTCTTAGAATATTATTATTCTAAATTCTAAATATACAAATGCATAATGATTTTTGTATTTACTTTACTTTATCGTGATGATTAAGATTAAATTAAAAATAAACAGTAAAGAAAAGTAAAGAAAAGTACTTTGGAGAAAATGAGAATAGTGAAGAACTATAGTTAGATATTGACTCTACTAGAAGAATGATCTAATTATATAATACCACGCTTTCTCATGAAGTCATCTTTAGGGATAATGTAGATTCTCGGTTGTTGCAACTTAAAAGGTTCTAATAATTCAAGCCTTATCTTGTAAGCAGAACCATTAGCCTTAGTTATACGTATTGAGACCTTACCCCAAGTAATCTCATAAAAGCCCAGTTCTGCAAGTTTTCTCAAATTGGACATAGCAAAATTACCGCTGATCTCTATTAAGCCCTCTTTTTCAAGACATTTCACTAGTTTTAGAGCAAATCTATTCTTCTCATCCCTAGATTTAAATGCCCCACTATACTCGCGTGCAAGAGCTAGGTCTTTCCCATAGCGCTTTTTAGATACTTTTATTCCATATCTAAACACTATTAACAGTAACCTTAATGCTTCCCAAAAAGCTTTCCTCTTTCTGCTACCGTACTGCTTACCTAATGCTACACGCATGCATTTTACTACATTCACGTTTGCTTGTCCGCGCTTAAGCTTTTCATAAGCCCGAGGGATAGGTATGTAAACCTTCGCTGTAAAGTTAATTGTTTTCTTTTCACCTACGTTTTTAGGCAATTCCAGAAGTCCGTATTTAACTAGCTGGCAAAGTAGCTGTGTTATATGAGCTTTAGCTCTTTCTATATTAACGTGAAATATGTCATAAGTGTCGATTTCAATGCCAATATCACGCCCCACCAATAAAACTTCTTTCAAACTTTCACTACGCTGTCTCTGCATAGATTTCGTTTCCGATCCTTTTTCTCCATTTACCTGAACGTCACCTCTGGAGCCTTTCTGTAAATTCGTTCTGCTTTCGATATGTTCATCTCTACTTATGGTTGCTACTGACGTATGGATTGTCTCTCCTAGAGCCTCTACGTCCTTAACCTCCGCTTCATGTTGTGAGGCTTTAGATACATTAGTAATAACCGAACTACTGCTTATAGATAGGTTCCCATTATTAGTAACGTCTATATCCATTCTTCGAAAATCGCTAAGCGCTCTGTCTATCGGCTTAAGGTTAAGCGACGATATCTCAGGCTTATTTTCCAACCTTCTAGAGTACGTTAAAATTCTATTACGCTTCTCTTCATATTCCCTAATAATAGCTTTTGCATTTACACTTAGTTGCCTTATCTCTTTAATTAACTTCTTAGCTTTAACTATCACATCTCCATAGCTACCAATTAATGTACTGACTTCAATGTTCTCGCCGACTATTGCTCCACGACTAATATTAGCAGAGCCTACTATAAGATATTCACGCCCATCACTACATCTAACTAAGTAGAATTTAGGATGAAATTCACGATTACCCACATATATTAATACCTCCGCACCGAGATTTATTAGTTTTCTTAGAGCACCGGGCTCAGTAAGATAAAAATCAAGTCCGGTAACTATAGTGCTTCTCTTTATACAGGAATCGCTAAGAATACCCTGCAATTCATCGACACCAGATTCCTTAATATATGCAACAACTGCAGTAATTCCCTGAAACTCGCAATCGAGAGTAGATAATATTTGAAAGCATTCACGCAGACTAAGACAGAGATACGGCTTCATGCAGTTCTCCAAATAAACAATATTATTCGGTAGTATTTTATTCTTTTATACCAGACAAGTACATTATATGCAACGTATGTCTAAAGTTAAGAATAAAATAAGAATCTCTTTTATCATGACACCA
>JAMOVB010000119.1 GCA_027061705.1 Desulfurococcales archaeon | reverse complement strand
CTGCAAAGGCGGTTCACGCCTCCCCTCCGGGAGGCGCTCCGCCACCGCCGACCCCACGGGGCGGGATTCACCGCTGGTCCTGGGACGGTGTGCGGCGGGCCAGCGGACGTGCGGGGTTACTGGCCCCGCTTTACGCCTTCGGCTCGGGGAGGCGGCGACCCTCCCAGCCCTACCCGCGCCGAGTTAATTAGATAATCAAGCCTAATTAATAGTTGCTTAACTCCAGCAGCAATATCGTGGGGACGCCTATGTCCTTACGCCTTACGCATAACTATCTGGGCAACCCCGTTCTTCAGCCTTATCTCGTAGTCTGTGGGCCTCACCTTAGCGGGTAACTCAACCCTTTTCCTGATGTGCCTGCCCTTATACTTAAGCACTATCTCGATAGACTTAGTTCTGACTTTCTCTACGGCTACGTCGCTTGCCTCGGACCCGCTCGCCTCAACTAAAACTTTTATCACATCCCCGCAGTCCCTGACTTCAAGCATGGGCTCGGATAGTATGAAATGATGCAGCGATAGGTCCTCATAATCGAGGTCGTCCCACACGCTGCTGAAGAAGTCATCATCCCTCTTACGCTTCCCTACCATCATCTCCCCGCACCTTTAGAGTAGCTTTACGGCGTATAAATCTTTACTTTCAGTAAGCCCTCACTCCAAATTACGAACGTGATACCCTATGGTCTGTCGAATGTTTTTCGCTAAACCCTAGTTAAGTATTACCGGCGATTAACTTTCATTGAGGGCGGCACCCCAAGCCAATACGTTTAAGCTTCTCTCGAACCTCTTAGTGAGGGGGTTGCTATGGGTTCCATGTTACTTGACGTGCTGAGGGAGGCTGCGGAGGCCGCCCTAACTTACCTGAGGAGCGGTAGGTGCTCAAGTAGGGTTGTGGGCCGCGGCTCCTTCGGCGACGTGACTAAGGCCTTCGATAAGGAGGCTGAGGATCGTGCCACGGAGGTGTTGAGGATGAGGTTAGGTAGCTTCCTCCTCGTGACTGAGGAGGCTGGTGTGGTTAAGTTCGGCGATTCGGGGAGGCCGGAGTGGGTCGTCATTATGGACCCTGTCGACGGGAGCACGAACTTCGATGCCGGCATACCGTGGACTTCAGTGGTTCTGGCCGGAGCTAGGTGGCGTGAGGGAGGCGTTAGGGTTAGGGATATTGAGGCGGCGGTCGTCGCTGAGGTGTTTAGGGACGTGACTTACGAGTACAGCGTTGAGGGTGGGGTGAAAGTAAACGGCGCTCCCCCAGCTAGGAAGGACCCGCCTGCCAAGGTATTACTCGGGTATTTCGAGGTGCCTGAAGCTTACTCGGTCGTCCCGGAGTACTGGAGGGTTAGGGGTAGGAGGGCGGCGCTGAGGTCCTTAGGGAGCGCCTCGCTAGACATAGTTAGCGTCGCTCTAGGCAGGGCTGAGGCGTTCGTCGACGCCAGAGCCAAGCTGAGGAACGTTGATGTTGCGGCATCGCTTAAAATGCTCCTCGAGCTGGGCGGGAACGGCATCGCATGCGTTGATGGGTCGCTGGTCGGCGTTGATGAAATATTCATCGATAGGATGGTTAAGCTCAGGTGCTTAGCTGTGGGTTACGACAGCCGCAGATACTCTCAAATTACGGAGGCTGTTAAGGCAGCGCTCAACCTCTGAAGCCGGGCTAGTGCTGGACGCTATAGCCTAAGCTTGCCGCTCTCAATAAGCTTAGCTATCGCCTCCTCGAAGCTCTCGCTCGGGGTTAACACGTACTTAAGGAAGACCCCAGTTCGCCCGAACCTATCCCGCCTAGTTAGAACCCTAACACGCT
>JAMOVB010000118.1 GCA_027061705.1 Desulfurococcales archaeon | reverse complement strand
CCTGTGAAGAGCAAGCTCATAAAGCTATTCGCTGTCTTTGAGAGCAGGGGTATTAAGGTAACGGATCGTAGGAAGGGTAAGTCCCTTAAGATGATAGCGGCTAATGCCGTGCTTGAAGGCAGGGATTCGGCTGAGGAGCGCGACTTGATAGTGCTGAAGTACGTGATACCTAGAGACTGGGACGAGCTGGATAAGGTTAACATGATATTATCTGAGGAGCTTAAGACGCCGTATAAGTACCTTAAGGAGCTTGAGGAGATCAGGAATAACGTTCGTGAGGTTATGAACTACGTGCTCTCACTTGAGGGTATAAGCAGCAGGTACCTAGAGTCAAGATACCGCCTCATGCTTAAGGATCTGGAGGTCGCTAAGGCGAGGGTAGTTAGCATAGGTAAGGAGTGTAGCGACCGGAGGGTTAGGAAGGTAGTTAATGATGTGATATCATTGATAGAGGACGCTGAGAACGCTATAAACAGGAGGATAAGGTGATGGGCGGGAGCGTCCTTAAGGGAGTTAGCCACGACGACCCTGTCGCAATCTACCGCGGGGAACGCATCCTGAGGCTTGCTAGGAGGTTAGGTGTTAGGCTAACTAGCGTTACGGGGAGGCTGGGATTCGCCATAGACCTATTCTACTCGATGTACCTTCCATACCCAATACTCCTCCCACCCGAGGAGGTCGGTGAGGAAGGCAGGCCGGCGCACATGATATTGAGGGCTGCTCTTGAGAGTGAGGACTTCAACGAACTACGCGTCTCGACGATAGCGGACTCTACCCTCAGCACGCTGCTCTCAGCATCCCTAATCGACGCGCTCAGTAGGGAGCTAGGTGATGAGGCAGCGTTCGGCCACGGCTCGACTACGATGCGGGATAGGGGTGTTGAGGCCGCCGTTAGGAGGGCTATAGGTAGGGTTAAGAGCGAGGCTAAGGCGATAAAGGATATACGGAAGCTCCTGTCACGCGGCAATAAGGCTGGCGTAGGGTCTGTCTTCGACCTTGAGGAGAGCGGGGAGGACGTGATAAGGCTTGCTAGGAATGAGGACATACAGAACCTGCTTGAGGTTCTCTCACTCATGCCTGAAGTGGCCCGAATGTCCCGCAGGAAGGTGATGCCCTTCAGCAGGGGTGAGCTTAGAGGGTATGACATAGGGTCGGATTTAGAGAGGATAGTGCCTACGGAGCTAGCGCTCCCAAGAATGCTCTTCAGGCTGAAGTACGTTGAGTCTAAGCTACTGCTTTACGAGAAAGTAATAACAAAGGATATGGGGCCGGTCTACGTCCTCGTTGATAAGTCGGGAAGCATGGAGGGCGAGAAGATCAGGTGGGCTAAGGCCACGGCGTTAGCGCTGCTTATGAAGTCCATGAGGGAGAGGAGAGACTACTACCTCAGGTTCTTCGACGGCGCCGTGCACGACCTAGTCAGCGTCTCCAGAAGGTTGAGCCCTAGGGAGGCGTTAGGGCTGCTTAAGTACCTAGCGCGGGTTAAGAGCGGTGGGGGGACCGACATAACTAAGGCTGTCGATACCGCCTGCGGCGACATAATAGAGTTGAGTGTGAGGGGGCTGAGCGACGTGGTGCTGATAACTGATGGTGAGGATAACGTGTCCGACCTATTCTTGAGAAGGAGGTTAAGGAAGGCAAACGCACGGCTCATAACCGTTATGATAGCTGGCGAGAATAGGAGCCTGCGTAAGGCTAGCGACTCGTACCTGCGTGTCACCAAGCTCGGTAAGGAGGAGATCCTACGCGTCGTGGAGGCGTGATGTAGAAGGGTATCTTACCGCTGAGATAGTCCCTTATCACGGCCTTCGCCGACTCCTGAAGCACTGGCTCCCCATCCTTCCGGTAAACCCATCCCCTCTTAAGAGCTAATAGCCTGAGTATCTCGTCAGGCTCGCACGACCTTATACCGTAAGCCTCCTCGAAGGCTGTGGGGTAGTGACTGACTATCTTTCTTATAAGCTTAACCGCCGTCGCTACCGGATTATCGAGGGAGTCTATGGGCTTCCCCCTGATCTCGCTCTCAACGTCATTAGTGTCGGGAGGGAGGAGCCCGGGAGTGTCGATGAGGTATACACCCTCGCCTATTTTGAATGTCTGCGCCCTGCGGGTATACCCCGGCGTGCCTGGGTATGGGGATGTTGTTGCGGAGTGCCTGCCCTTCAGCGTGTTTATCAGCGTTGACTTCCCAACCTTAGGTATGCCGAAGATTCCGGCCGTTATGGGTTTCTTATTATTTAGAGCCCTCTTAAGCACCTTCCTAAGCACTAACGTCCCCATCCTCTTCTGCGCCGAGATGAATACGGCGTTAACCCCCTGCCTGCTGAAGTACTCCTTCCAAGCCTTACTGACCGTAAGCGGGACTAGGTCGGCCTTATTTAGCACCAGTATGAGCGGGATGCCGTGTCTCTCAACGAGCCTCTCAAACTTAATGCTCCTGGTCATCAGCGGGTCCCTAATATCGACTACCTCTAGCGCGGCGTCAACCGCCGTCAGCAGCTCCCTGACGAGCCTCCAGTTCGCCAGCAGCAAAACAAGCACCTCCTCAACCTAGGTTTTTCAGGACTTATTACTGCTCCCCAAGCCGGGCACCCACCCTCTAATATCCTCGCTGAACAGCCGCATTATGAAGCGCTCCCAAGATCTTAGTGAGGGGCAGATGAAGCACCCGATCCTATAGAACCCGAGCTCGTAGAGAGGGTTTAGCGGGATGCCCTTCGCAATGCAGTATGCTTGGCACTCTATAGTGGACCAGTGCCTAACTGGCGACACCTTAAATAGGTTGTCGCCAACCCTACCTACGTAGGGCTCAAGCTCGCGGGCCCTCGATTCGGAGTCCCGAGCGCCTGCAACGACCAGCGCCTTCCGCCCTCCCGCCAGCTCGGCACACTTCCTCATTAGGGCACCTATCTTCAGGCGCGTGCACCATCTGCTACTATGCGTGGGTAACTCCCTACCAGCGATAATCTCCTCCCGTACGGGGGCCCTAACGACGCTGAACTCGACGCCGAACATGGATGCCAGTGTCTCAGCGTGTTCACAGTTGATCTTGAAGTCAACGCCTGTGTCGACGTAAACTGCCTTGACGCTCTCACTGCCGAACGCCTTTACAGCTATGCTTAGTGCAGCAGCGCTGTCCTTCCCGCCTGATAGGGGAACTATAGCTGCTGAGATCCCTAACGCCTCACTAACACTGCGTAAGAACTCAACCCCGATCATCTCCATCATAGCTAGCCTGCCCTCATTAAGCGGGCCTAGGCACTCGGGGCTGGCACCCTCCAGAACGCCCCCTTTACTGCAGGCTTGAAGCACTTCCGGCTTACTCTTTCCCTCGCTGAACTTCAGCTCAGCAACGACTTCACTCCCTACGAACACCAGGTGCTTCCCGCTCTCCCTCCTAACGAGGAGGGCCGACCCCCTAATAGCGGCCCCCGCCAGCATGCTCAGGGCCTTCAACCCCCTGCCGTAGATTAGGAATGGGTCGCTCACAAAGTCTTTCGGGAAGTCAAGCTCCTCACCCCCAACACCAAGTCTGTAGCAGGAGTTGCTGGCGGACCAGCAGACCGAGTTCCTTATCATCGCCTTACCCAGCTCCACAGCCTCAAGAAGCTCCGACATCCTAGCGTTTCTGACCTTACGCTTACGTAGGGTCACGACCGAGAGCAGGTCGTTAGGTCTTGACGCCATTATGTCGCCTGCTAGGTGCCGATCCTCGCGCCCAAGGAGTACGACGACGTAGCTCCTCCTGCGTGACGCCTCCTCAACAACCCTCCTGACTAGGGACTCGCCCCTAACCCCACCGGCTGAAATCACCTCATACCCCAGCCGAGCATCCCCGTAGTGGGGGCGCAGCGCCGACTGAACCGCGGAGGCGTCGCTTCCCGCCCTCACAATTACGGTCAGCATAGAGGCCGCACCCTCACCGAACCCATCAAGTCGTTTGTGTTGGGGTCACAGCCCTCTTAAAGTCTCTAGCAGCATAGGGCAGGAACGATGGGCTGTGGTAAGGATTTAAGGGTGTACTCCTCTGACTGCTTGGCGGGTGATGAGAGCGCTCTTCGATGAGCCGGTGATTAAAGGTCCCATTGCTGACGCTCTTAAGGGTGTTTAAACGACGTAGACGAGCATCCCGTCGTACGCCACGTACACGTTGTCCCAGCGCTCCCTCACATACTTTATGAGCCTGCTGAAGGGTAGGTTTCTATGGGATATGTGCGTCAACACGATCTCCTCAGCCCCTATGTCCTGCCCTATCTTGACCGCCTCGTCAACGTTATTGTGCTTGGGGTCCTTAGTTCCTGGGGCTACGGTAGCGTCTATCAAGGCTACCTTAACGTTCTTCTTCTTAAGCAGCGCCTCAGTCTCGGGCGGGAGTAGTTTAGTGTCGTAGAGTATCGCTATGCTCTCCCTAGACCCGACCTCAATCAGATAGCCGAAAGTCTCTATGGTGTGGTTGAGGGGCAGGGGCGTGACCTCCATGTCCCCCAAATCTATGGTTCTAAAGGGCTTCACGAACTTAAGCCTTAGGCTTTTAGGGAAGTGCTTTATCTCGGGATCAACGTCGCCCGAAGGAGCGTATAGATCGACAGGCTTCTCAATCCACCTGAACTTATAGAGGCCTGATATGTGGTCGTGATGCCAGTGAGTTATGAAGACAGCATCCAAATACAGCTCCTCAATGTAGGAGGACGCATCCAAACTCATGTCGATCATTACGGAAGTACCGTAACTCGTGAGAAAAACCGACGCGGTGCGCCTCTTAGCGAAGTGATAGATGCGGGCTTCATTACAAGCGGGGCAAACACAGCCCGGGACAGGCACCCCCTCGGAGCCGCCGGTACCTATCAACACAGCAACTAGCATTACCTACCCACCCCTCATAGGGGCCCACAACAAATACCAAGATACCACACATATACGCTTTTCCACTAGGAACAAATAACTAACAAAAGAACAGATGCTACATAACTCATATTCAACAGCTACACTATGGCCGCCTCCACAATCAGCCAGTACGACCACCCAAAGAGGGCTTCCCCCACAGCTCTGCTAGCGAATGATAGGCGCGGCGACCGTACTTCATATTTCCATATAAAGAACTGCTCGACCCAAACCATGACGTCTCATATGCAGTACTTTTAACTTCAAACTTACCTAGCAGAAAATCAGGTGGTACGCTTGACTGTAGAGGGTTCGTTCAGTAAGAGCGAGTCGCTTGCTCTGGCTGTCTTCTCGTACCTAGCATTCGCTTCAGCATCAGTTGGTGTTATAGTCTCGTTAATAAGGGCTGAGGCTGTGTCATCAGCGCTGTTTGCCATAACCTTAGTCTCGATGTTCGTGGTTAAGCGCACATACTCCAGGAAGCTTTGCTGGAGGTGCAACGTGCTATCCTGCCCATTTAATCCTAAGCGCAGGCGGAAGGCGGCTTAGGTGTTAGTGCGGTTGTGTGGCGCCGGGGGCGGGATTTGAACCCGCGCGGGGGTGTACCCCACCGGCTTAGCAGGCCGGCGCCCTACCGGGCTAGGCGACCCCGGCACCGTTTTGATTGTCTTTGGTGGGGTTATAAGTGTTGTTTTGTTTTAGGGCCTGCGTCAGGGTTAGTTGCCTAGTTGTTTGGGTTGCGGTCTGCGCGTTCTTTACGAGTATTTTTAGGCCTTCGTCTAGGGCCTTCAGGCTTATGGCTTTCTTCGGGCATAGCGCTTCGCAACCCCTGCAGTATATGCATCTGCTACTCTCGATGCGTAGCCTCCCCTCAGATATGGCGAATACGTTGGTCGGGCATATCTCAACGCAGGTTCCGCAGAGGTTGCAGGAGGCCTCATCCACGCTTACTATGACCTTCATTTTCCTTGCCCGCCCTTGCTTAACATTGCCTTGAGCTTCTCAGCCTCGCGGAGCCTGCTCTGAACTAGGGCGGCTAGCTTGGCTGGATCGACGGCATGGACGCCGTCGTCGACTATGGCGTAGGATATCCATAGGGGGTTCGTCGGCAGCCCCCTCATCTTCTTCACCAGCAGCTGCTTAAGCGGTATTCCGAGCTCCATTAAGTTGGGTTCGATTCTAGTGTAGATCATCCCGTCGACCAGGTACTCTAGGTGGGCCGCTAACTCGCGCAGCACGTCCGTGCTCGTATGCAGTATCATTAAGGCGGTAGCGCCTAACCCCTTACATATCGTGGCTCGGAACGACTTTATGAACTCAAGCACCTGAATCATCTCGAACCTGAACATGAGTTCGTTTATCGAGTCGACAACCACCAGGCTCACAACATTGCCCTCCGCTGGAGGGACCTCCTCATTGAGGACGTAGAGGAGGGCGTTCAGGTCGTCCAACCTCATGGTTCTGGAGACTCCCTTAAACTCCCTCTTAAGCCTCCCTAGCCTGAAGCTGAAGCAGTCAACTATTTTGAAGGACCCGCTGCTCACGTACTTATCGACGTCCCAGCCGAAGTTCTGGAAGAGCTCTATGAGGGCGTCTGGGGAGTCATCCATGTTTAAGTACGTTACCTTACCTCCGTTGCGGAGCACGTTCCACGCTATGTTGGCGGCTATGACCGACTTACCCGTGCCGGGGGCTCCGGTGAGGGCTACGGCGGCCCGCTTGGGGAAGCCCTTAGGGAGGGCGTAGTCTACGGGCTCTATACCGGTTTTAAACGTGAGGAACGATATTCTAACCACCTAATATCAACATGACAATCGAGAAAAATAGGTTGCGCTCAATCCGGAATCGAATTTAAGGCGACGCATAATTTAAGGGCGGTGATTACTTGAGGGTAATCCCGATTAAGGTTCCAGCCGGTGCCGACCCTATAACCTACCTGGCCGAGGAGATTAAGAGGCTCGGGCTTGAGGGAGGCGCGATAACGGGTATCGGGGGCTTCAAACGCGTTAAGATAGGTGTGCTTAAGGCTGAGGGAGGATACGACGTTAGGGAGCTCGCGGCATCGGGCAAGTACTACGTTGAGGCAGCACCGCTCATAGGTAATTACGTTAGACTACCTGACGGGAGCGTATCGGTCCACATACACGCCGTTGTCGGGAGGGAGCACGGGCTAACGTGGTGCGGCCACCTAGT
>JAMOVB010000117.1 GCA_027061705.1 Desulfurococcales archaeon | reverse complement strand
CTGCTAAGGGGCGTGCGTTACTGCTCAACTTCCTTAGAATCGCTGGCGTTACGCTGGCTTGGAGGCCTGAGAGCTACCTTAACTCCATCCTTAAGGAGCTTGAGAGGGAGCTCGGCAGCGGCGGGAAGGTGCTGGCGGCGGTCAGCGGGGGTGTTGACTCGACGGTCGCCGCCCTCCTAGCTAGGAGGGTTGCGGGTAACCGGGTAATCCCTGTCTTCGTTGACCACGGGCTCTTCAGGGAGGGCGAGGTTGAGGAGGTTGTTGGGATGCTTAGGAGCTTAGGTCTTAACCCGTTAGTTATCGATGCTCGTGAGAGGTTCTTAAACAGGCTTGAAGGTGTCGCTGACTGCGAGGTTAGGAGGAGGTTAATTGGTGAGGAATTTGCTCGAGTGTTTAGGGACGTTGCTGAGTCCGTAGGTGGTGTGGAGTTCCTAGTTCAGGGAACTACCTACCCCGACGTCATAGAGAGCGGGCGCTCTAAACTCGCATGCAGGATTAAAAGCCATCATAACGTGGCAGCGTTGCCTGAGTGGCTTGGACTGAAGGTTGTTGAGCCTCTTAAGAATCTCTATAAAGATGAGGTTAGAAAGATAGCCGAGTTGCTGGGCGTGCCTCAAAGCATTGTGCGCAGGCACCCATTCCCCGGTCCCGGACTGGCGGTTAGGATTGTAGGTAGGTTCAGTAGGCGCAAACTCGAGGTGGTGAGGAGGGCATCGAGAATTCTTGAGGAGGAGCTCAGGAGGGCCGGTCTGTACGACGGTGTTTGGCAGGCGTTCGCAGTGGTCGGCGATGATAGGTGGGTCGGCGTGGAGGGGGACTCTAGGGTTGAGGGGTATGTCGTCACGCTAAGAGTGGTTTCTAGCTCAGACGGAATGACCGCAGACTGGGTTAGAGTGCCCTACGACGTCCTTGAGAGAGTGTCGAGCAGGATCTGCTCTGAGGTTAAGGGCGTCACCATGGTTACTTACGCAATCACTTCCAAACCCCCAAGCACAATAGAGCCGTGCTGAGGTGGGGTGCGTGAAGGTCGTATACATACCTTGGGAGAAGGCGTTAAGAATGTGCTACGCCCTAGCGGCCGAGGTACTGAGGTCCGGCGAGAGCTTCGACGCCATCGTCACAGTCTCCAGAGGGGGATTAATACCTGCTAGGATAGTTAGCGATGTGCTGGGGCTTGACGAGCTCTACACCGTCAGATCTAAGTTCTGGGGTATTGGCGGGAAGCTCTATGATGAGCCGCTCCTGAAGTCCTACGAGGAACTACCGCTACGCGGGAAGAGGGTGCTAGTTGTTGACGAGGTTGTGGATACAGGAGCAACTCTAAGTAAGGTCTTAAGGCTTGTGAAGGGCTTAGGAGCGTCTGCCGTTAAGACAGCCGTGCTTCACTACAAGCTAACTAGCTCGGTCAAGCCTGACTACTATGTTGAGGAAGTTCGCGAGTGGGTGTGGATCTTCTACCCATGGTCCTTCAGCGAGACGCTCTACAGCCTCGCTAAGGAGGGAGATGGCGACGTGGTTGATGCGGCCGTAAGGCTCGCTAAGTCGCTCGGCGCTGAGTTAGGCATGTTAGGCGTTGAGAACCTCAGACTCTCGCTTAAGGAGTACGTCAGGAGGTGCGGGTGATGAGGAGCGTCTGCCCTCTGGACTACAGGTACGGATCTGAGGAGATGAGGTCCCTGTTGAGCAGAGACTCCATCATTAAGAAGATGGCTGAGGTCGAGGCTGCCGCAATGAAGGGTCTGGCGGCAGCCGGGCTCGCGCCGCCTGAATGCGCTGACGTCCTATCCCGATGTTCAAGGCTAGTCACGCCCGAGGATGTCGATAGGTTAGAGCGTGAGATCAAGCATGAGACAGCCGCCCTAGCCAAGGCGTTGGCGCTGAAGTGCGGGGAGTGTGGGTCGTACGTTCACCTAGGGTTAACTAGCTCCGACGTTATAGATACTGCTTGGGCCCTCATAATTAGGGAAGCGCTACGAATCATTAAGTCCAGACTAAGGAGCGTTATTGAGTTGCTTCTGAGAATGAGCGCTGATTTTAGAGATGTTGTGATGGTTGGGAGGACTCACGGCAGGCACGCGCTACCCATAACGTTTGGGTTTAAGCTCGCTAACTATGCATACGAGCTCGTCAGGAGTTACGAGAGGTTATGCGGCGTTGAGGAGAGGGTGGTTAGGGGTAAGCTCTCCGGCGCTGTAGGGACGATGGCAGCCTGGGGCGGCGCCGGCTTTAAGGTCGAGTCCGAAACCCTCAGCACGCTCTCTCTAGAGCCCCACCCGATAAGCACTCAGGTAGCCCCTAGGGACGGCTACGCTGAGCTGGCCTCGGCGCTGGCGATACTAGCTAGTCAGCTCGACAGACTAGCGCTGGAGGTTAGGGAGCTCGTCAGGGATGAGATAGGTGAGTTGGAGATTAAGGCGGGTTTCTCTGGAAGCAGTACAATGCCGCATAAAGTCAACCCCGTCCTAGCAGAGAGGGTTTCCGGAATCGCAAGGCTTTGCAGGGGGCTCGCTGTATCGGCCCTTGAGAACGTTGTGCTTATGCATGAGAGGGATCTTAGCAACAGTAGCTGCGAACGTGTGCTTATCCCGCACATACTGCTCCTCACAGACCAAGCGTTAATCGACACCCTAACCTACCTGAAGGGCGTTAGGGTTAGGGCGGACGCCATGGCTCGCAACCTGCTCCGGAGCGGGGGCTGGGAGCTGAGCGAATGCGTTATGATTAAGCTTGTTCTGAAGACCGGCATGCCTAGGCATAAGGCTCACGAAGTTCTTGAGAAGCTTGCTAGAACCGCGGGTTCTAAGGGTGTCGGGCTTAGGGAGGCTTTAGAGTCCAGCGGGGTTGCCGACCTTCTGAGTAGCGAGGATCTTGATGAGTGCCTCGATCCCCGCAAGTATCTCGGTATGTACTCCGAACTCATAGATAGGGCCGCAACCTACGTCAGGGAGCGTTTAGGAAGGTGCTAACAATGCTCACGATAGTCGTGGGCGGTTTCTTCGGTGATGAGGGTAAGGGGAAGGTAGTGTCCTACCTGAGCCTAGCTGACAGGGTGAAGGTAGGGGTTAGATGCGGCTCCGTTAATGCGGGCCATACCGTAGTTATGGATGGCAAGATCTGGAAGTTGAGGATAGTCCCCTCAGCATTCGTAAACCCAACCGCAAAACTGCTCATAGCGCCCGGAGCGCTAGTAAGGCTAGACGTGCTGATGGAGGAGCTAGCCGCTACAGGATGTGATGGCAGGCTATTCCTAGACCCGAACACAGGAGTTATTGAGGAGATCCACGTTAAGCGCGAGGCAAGCGATGCGTTGCTGAGAGGAAGGATAGGGTCAACGCTTCAAGGTGTCGGAGCCGCTATGTCGGACAGGGTTTTAAGGAGGTTGAGACTTGCGAAGGACTTCAAGCGCTTAAGCGGGATGCTGACCGACGTGCCTGGCGTCATTCACGACGCCATTAAGAGGGGGGATAACGTGTTGGTAGAGGGTACTCAAGGAACGTACTTGAGCCTCTACCACGGTACCTACCCCTACGTAACTAGTAGGGATACTACCGCCTCGGCCTTCGCCTCTGAAGCGGGTATAGGGCCTAAGGACGTTGATGAAGTCATCGTTGTGTTTAAGGCCTACGTAACTAGGGTCGGCGGAGGGCCTCTGGAGGGCGAGTTAAGTGCGGATGAGGTAGCCAGGCGTGGGTGGGTTGAGAGGGCCTCCGTAACGGGAAGGTTAAGGAGGGTGGCGCCCTTCAACCTCAGCCTAGCTAAGAGGGCCGTAATGATAAACTCAGCCACGCAAGCCGCTATAACCCGCGTCGACGCCCTAGATAGGGAGGCCTACGGCGTTAGGGAGTGGCTTAAACTTCCCGCGAGCGTCAGGAGATGGGTTGAGGAGGTAGAGGATGCGATCGGAGTTCCGGTAACGATTATCGGAACAGGGCCTGAGGTGAGGTCCGTGGTTGATAGGAGGCACGACCTCGGCCTCCTTAAGTAAGGCTTATACCTAAGCATGATGCAGGCACTTCAGCCCAGCCTATCGGCATTACCGAGTGTTTGTTTTCCTTGATCAACGTGGGTGCTGTGAAGCACGCTCTTGTGGTGCGGGGGGTGGGATTCGAACCCACGCAGGCCTCCGCCATCGGGGCCTAAGCCCGACCCCTTTGACCTGGCTCGGGCACCCCCGCACCGTTACTCGTTTATTGAGGGGGTTTAAGGCTGTTTCGCTTGCTTAAGCCCTGCCTAGACGGGCTTAACCCTGCTGCGGGCCCATGCACAGTCCCTCACTCCTTAACCCGCGGGTCGCCATTAGGAGCTTCAGGAGGACCTTAAGTATCCTCAGATTGGCTGTGAACCTACCGCCTACCCTAGGCTTGCTTCTACGTGGCGGCGGGTCGTATACGTACTCGCATACCCTGCAACCCCGTTCAATGGCTCTGAGCAGTAGTTCGGCCCCGAAGGTCTCCCCTAAAGTTAGCTTGACGTCCGCAACGCTATCCCTTCTGTAAACTCGGAAGTTTGAGTATATGTCGTGCACGCAGAGCTTACTCGATAATGCCCTCGCCGTCAGCCTCTCACCGACGCGAGGTATCTCAGTTCTGCAGGCGACGAGCACGTCGCAGTCACGCTTTAAGGCATCCTCAACCAGCGCCGGGATTAGGCTCGGAGGGTTCTCTAGATCCACGTCTAGAGTGACAACAAGCCCGTACCTAGCTTCCCTGATTCCCGTGAGGAGCCCTGCTGTCTGCCCTTCCCTAGGCTTGACTATCGCTTTATCAGCATACCTCCTAGCCTCCTCGTAAGTCCCGTCGGGGGACGAGTCGTCAACTATTATGACTTCGTGGTTAACGGTGGTCAACGCCCTCCTCACGGCGTTAACGAACGGCTTGATGTATCTGACTTCATTATACGTTGTCGTCACTACAGAGATTCCGTCGTACCCGAGGCTACGTAGTAACTCGGCGAGTTCAGGCATTGGCTTCACACCTTACGCAGAGCCTTCTCAACCTCACTCTCACTTAACGCCATGCCAAGCCCTCTAAGCAGCTCGTCGCTTTCTTTAAGCAGTTTCCTAACCTTACGATTCCAGGATATCACTATGGGTGTTAGCCCGCCTTCAACTATCTTTGACCTCAACCTATTCATCTCGTCAACATACCTCCTCACCCTCTCGGGATCCGCTCCTGAAACCCTAGCAAGCACCTCGGCTATCTCAGGGTCGCTTAAGCCCTTACCCAGAGTTCTGCGGAGCACGTCGTTCACTACGTCGTAGAGGGCGAGCAGGTCGTCCTTATCGAGCCTTATCTTGCCTGTAGTTACGATCCTCCTTACGACGGTATCCACGAGAACGCCGACTTCCTCAACAGGCCTTAATCCCTCGTCGCGCATGGGCTTACCCAAGCTTACCGTAGCTCTAATCAGGAGGGCTGCGAAGAGCGTTCCAGCAACTAGGGCAGCTATCCTAGCGAACTCGCTATAGGTAAGTAACCCTCTTAAGTAGCTGTCGGCGGAGATTATGAGTCCATGCAGTATGGGGAACCAGACCATCGGGTGGAGGAATATCACTAGCGATGATATGGCGCCAGTACCTAAGCTCAGTACGGCGTTCCTAATGAGGTTAGGGAGATTAGTTACCGGGGGTGGGTACTTACCAGCCTCTACGAGTACTACGTACCTGCCTGGAGGGCCTAACCATCTGAAGAGCGCTTTAGCGAAACCCACGTAGTCGTACTTACTGTTGCTTAGGCTTATGAGCTCGTTTATGAATACTGAACCGTCCGACATCACGTACGCTTTAAACCCTCCCCTCACAACATAGGCTGCCACGACATCCCCAGCAAGCGTGCGTCCGGCGATCACGGAGTTGAAGCCAGGTATTAGCCTGGTCGCATAGTCGAGAACAAGCCTATACGTGCCGTTCCCCGGAACCTTAAGAAGCGCTATTGGGTAAGGGTCGCCGGTGACCGATCTTAGAAGTATTGCGTAGTCTATGTAGATACTTAGGTTTAACTCACCGAGTATGGGGTTGGTGTAGGGGCCCTCATCGGCTACAAGCAGCGACGCCCTGCCGAACCTGTTTAACGACCACTTAACCACTTTACCTATGCAAGCTAGCTCCTCAGGAGTGTATCTTTCCTGAGGCGATATGAATACGAGGATTACCGGGTGTTTAAGCATGTTGAGTGAGTCGGCAACGCTGCACCAGTCGGCCACTGAGTAGACCTGATATCCCATATTTCTGAGTATTGAGACTAGCTCCGAGGTCCCGTCCCAGCCGGTGTTGGCTGGTGAGGCGCCGGAAGCTACGACGGGGGTTCTAGGCGGGTACTCCAGCAGCGCTATGAATATTATGAAGATCACTGCATAGAGGAAGTACTTACCCTTCATCAGCCCTTACCCTCTTCACCCCCTTTCCTAACTTCCTCCACGGACCAAGCTAGGGCGCTCAGCCTGAAGAGCTGTATGGACGCCACTATGAGTGTGAAGCCTATGAGCGCGGACATTGCTGAGGTGGCCACGAGCGCCTTACCCATGTAGGCCACCGCCATGGTGAAGAATTGATAGGCAGCCACAAGCAACCCTATACCTATACCTAAGTATATGAACTCCCTAATCCTGGCGTACTTACTCACGGTGTCACCCCTAGCAGATAGAGCACGTACCTAAGTATCGATAATAATGAGGAGTAAAAAGAGTAGTACCCGGCCATAACTTCACGATCTATCGGTGAAGGTGTTGAGGCATGCGTGAGCGGCGGTGCCGCGTGGTGAACCACGACTAAGTATGTCGTTAGGAAGACGGTTACTGACGCTATAACTGCTAAGGATCTCCAGCCCTTACCGGCTAGGAAGATGTGGAGTAGGAGGGCACGCATAATGACGTAGGTTATGGCTAACACCGCTATTATCAGTACAGCATTCGCTGCAGCTAGGGGGAGCGGTGCGTGGGTGATGCTGAACAGCCACGGTAGGTACCTGCTAACAGCATCCCTAACTACAACAATTATGAATGGGTAGAGGAATAGGGAGGCTAGGAACGCCATCCAACTAACTACGAATTTTGATGGGAAGCGGGGCGTGAGTAACGATGATTTTATCGAGCTGATTAGGCCTGCGGCGTAGCTGCGAACCCTCAGTATCGAGGGCGTGGTGTAGGAAGCAACTATATCCATTATTGAGCTCGACAGGAACGCGCCGATCCCGACGACAAACATGAATGTGAGTAGCCTTCCAACAACCGTGTGTGCGAATACGTCCCACAGCATGGATATGCCTGCGCTTTGGGAGAACCCCACACCTATGACCCCTAGGTAGAAGCCGTAGATGAACCAC
>JAMOVB010000116.1 GCA_027061705.1 Desulfurococcales archaeon | reverse complement strand
TCTACCGTGCCTTCCAGTTCTACATACTGGTGTACCAGAAGCTAAAGATAGGCCCCATACAGTACAACTACGCCAGCGACGTCTGGGCCACCCACAGGAAGGTGTTCGCTGAGGGTAAGGTCGCTATGGACGTCAACGGCTGCTGGGAGTGGGGCGAGGGCTGGGGCCCGCACGGCGTAGCCCCGCTTAAGGCCTGCGTAGCGGCCTGCAAGGGCCTCTCAGGCTCGGCCTACGACTCCTGCTACTTCAAGTGTGAGGCTAAGTACGTAGGTTATGCTAAGATGCCTGGCTACGAGGGCGGCAAGCTAGGCGAGCCTAAGTACGTAACCATCTCCGGCGGCTGGGCCATAGGAATCAACGCGCACATCTCACCGCAGATGCAGAAGATAGCTTGGGACTTCCTAAAGGTGGTCTGCAGCAGGCAGGTGCTCGCCACCTTCGCCGCCGAGAAGGGCAAGCTATGCCCGAGGCTCGACGCCGTTAAGGTGCCTGCCTATGCTAAGAACTCGTACCTGAAGAACATAACGGAGTACCTGAAGTTCACCACCTTCAGGCCTCCGGTGCCGACCTACCCGAAGGTCTCTAAGATAATACAGGAGATAACTGGCCAGATACTCGACGGCACTATCAAGACGGCATCACAGGCTCTCAACGAGTACTACCACATGCTTGTAAACACTGTTGGCGCCCAGAATGTTGAGGTACTTCCTGTGAACACGACCCCGATATACACTCCACCCTCTGGCTAAGCATGCCGGGTAGGTGCTGAGGTGCGTAAGTATGGAGCGTGGGCGTGAAAAAACAAAGGTTTTTGACGGGAGTAATACTTCAACCGGCCGACTTGCTAGCTCCTCATTTTTAGATACGCTTGCATCTTTCTTTGAGGGGCGGGGAGCATTCCTGTTCCTTGTCCCTGCCCTCATACTTATAGGAATATTCGTAGTATTTCCCGTCGTCTGGGACGTGTACGTAAGCCTAACTAACGCAAGCCTCGTAGGACCTAGTGCAAGGCACTACAGCTTTGTGGGCTTTTACAACTACGTGAGGCTGTTCAGGGACTTCCTCTTCATAAACTCGCTTAAGGTAAGCTTCGCGTTCACAGTGCTCTCAGCGCTGATAGGGCAGGCGTTCCTCGGGCTCGCCCTAGCAATGATATCGAGAATGGAAGGAATACGCGGCAAGATGATAGTAACCACAATAGTCTTCATAGCCTGGGTAATACCCGGTGTAGTCTCGGGTTACGCGTGGAGCGCAGTCACCGCTCAGCAGGGCCTAATAGCGTCTATCCTATCGCTCTTCGGGTATAAGGTTAAGTACGCTTTATACTTCACGCATCCCTTCTGGGTGATAGTAATTGCGAACATCTGGAGGGGGACGGCGTTCTCAATGATACTATTCACCGCTGCCCTAGAGGGCATACCGAGATATATTTACGAGGCTGCCGAGGTCGACGGCGCCACACCATGGCAGAGGTTTAGGCACGTGATACTCCCGCTAATAAGTCAAGCAATTCTAGTGGACTTCATACTGATAACCATATGGACCTTCGGTGTGTTCGCCCTACCTTACATGATACTCGGACCTGGTGGTGGCAGGGGTAACGCAGGTCAGATATGGACACTGTACATCTACTTCAAAGCGATAGATAACTTCGACATAGCGTTGGCTGCGGCGGCATCGAACGTGATGTTCGTCATAGTGCTGGCCCTGATAATCGCCTACCTATGGAGTATGAAGCACTTTAGGAGGTGGTGATGGTGGTGGAGAAGAACTACGCATTAACGGCCGTGATCTACATATTCCTGGCCGTAGTGTTCGCATTCTTCATAGGCCCCATACTCTGGCTAATACTGTCGGCATTCAACCCTAACGCATCACCAGCATTCACACTGCCAAGCCACTTCTCATTAGTGAACTTCAAGAAGCTACTAGTCCCCGTAGGTAACGTCATACCGCTGCAGTGGATTCTCAACTCCCTCATAATATCGCTGGCGTCAGCCTCCATAGCCACCGGCGTGTCTATACTGTCGGCCTACGTATTCGCGAGGTACACATTCAAAGGACAGGGCGCCATGCTAACTACCTTCGTCATACTGAGGCTAGTGCCTCCGATAGTCATAGCTCTGCCTATAATGATACTGTATAAGTGGTGGCACTTGATAGACACCTACACCGGCGTGATACTAGTGCTCTCGGCACTGATACTGCCCTTCGCCCTGCTGGTGGCGGAGAGCTTCTTCAGATCGCTACCTGTGGAGTACGAGGAGGCGGCAATGGTCGACGGATGCAGTAGGTTCGGAGCCTTCCTAAGGATAACGCTACACCTAGCAATACCTGGCATAACGACCATATGGCTACTCTCCTTCGTAACCGCCTGGAGCCAGTTCGTAATACCTCTAATGATTCTGAGGAACCCGGCGCTAATGCCTGGAACCGTCGGGCTAAGCTACTTCTTCGGCGAGTACGGTAGGGTAGACTTCGGCAGGCTTTCGGCATTCTCAGTGCTCTTCTCACTGCCTGTAGTGATAATATTCCTGGCCGTGCAGAGGTACTTAAGAAGAGGCATCGCGGGACTCGTGTCAAGGTAAGCCAACAGAGTACCTTTCTTACCTCAAACCACATCTAACTCGGGAATTATAAGCCCTTAACTAACAGCTCTACAGCACCCTACTGAGCAATCGAGGCGCTCAAACCGTGATCTTAAGATGTCTCAGCGCTCTCCAATTAGCGAAAGTATGCTCAGGTGAGGTGGTATGAAAGTAATTGAAGATTTGGTTAGGAAACACGTGTGCGGAGGCCTGCGCGTGCTTGACGTGGGAACGGGATCTGGGGGCTCGATAAGGCTGATTATTGATGCATGCGGTAGCATGCAGCACTATGTCGTAGGTGTTGATGTGAACCTCGAAAGGCTATTCAAGGCTAAACTAACACTCAACAACTACCTAACCGATCTCATAGGTTGCGATGCCTCAAGCCTGCCTTTCAGGGATATGGCGTTCGACGCAGTATTAATGGCTCTAACGCTTCATGAGGTTGAGGTAAAGTTAGCTGAAGGAATAGTTAATGAAGTCCGCAGAGTGCTTAGGGGTGAGGGAACCCTGCTCTTTATTGATAAGTGTCTCTTCAAGCCAGCAAGCCCCAGCGAGGAACTCACGCTACTGACTGAGGAAGCATACCATAAGGCGATAGAGTACGTCGAAGGTATCAAGTTACTCGGACTAAGAAGGCCTGAGGAGTACATGGATATGCTGAAAAGAGGTGGATTCACCATAAGGCTAAGCAACCTAATAACAGGCAAACACATCAGTAGCGAGGAATTCATTAGAAGCTGGGGTAAGGATACAATTAGGTTGCTAAACGAAATTAAGGACCGCAAAAGAAAATCAGAGCTAAACAACCTAGTTAGCAGGACCAAGCTGATAGGCAGCAAGTATGGCTACGGACCCTCAAAGCTACTAGTAGCAGTATTGACTAAGCAGTAGAAAATTCAAGTGGTGACGCGCTGGGCAATAATGAATAATGAATGATAATGAACATACTGTAGAGCCGCCGGCGGGATTTGAACCCGCGACCACCGGCTTACAAGGCCGGCGCTCTACCCGCTGAGCTACGGCGGCGCCATTTTGAATCATTTTATAGGGGTTTTTAGCTGTTGCCTCTAGCGCTTTCTTAAAGCGTTGAGTATGTTCATGAGTTCTATCAGTATCTTCGCTCCTAGGAATGACGTTACGTCTGAGTAGTCAGCCATGGGGTTTATCTCAACTAGATCCGCTCCAACGAACCTGCCGTCAACCACCTTCCACAGCAGGTCTAGGACGTATGTCGGCGTCAGTCCCTCAGGTTCCGGCGTAGCCACTCCTGGGGCGTACGCGGGGTCTATAACGTCGGCATCTATTGATACGTATACGGCGTCACATCCCTCTAGCCAAGCCCTCACCTTATTTACGGATTCCCTAAGCGTCTTGCGGAGTAGGTCGTGGGATGTTATGTAGTTTATCCCGAGCCTTCGGGCGTCCAGCACCTCATCCCGGCACGCGGCCCTAACACCGATTAGGAATACCCTATCCGGTCCGACGACCTCGGAGACCCGCCTGGCCGTGCATGCATGGCTAAGCCGGAAGCCTAAGTACTCATTCCTTAAGTCTAGATGCGCGTCGAGGATAAGTATACAGGGAGGCTTACCTAAGGCCCTTACAACCCCCTCGACGATCCCGTACGTTACCGTGTGATCCCCGCCTATGAAGAACGGGATCCTGCCCTCGGAGGTTAGGTAGTGCGCGACCTCAGCCACTGCCTTCAACGTTGCCTCAGCATCGCCGTGAACTACGGCAACATCACCCTCATCCACAGGAGGGTTCAGCTCTAGGTCCGAGTGGGCTCTGAAGGAGTATGTCTCGAGACTCTGAGAGGCGAGCCTAACCTTAACGGGAGCGAAGCGCGAGCCCCCTCTAAAACTATTCGTCGAGTCGAACGGCACACCAACAACGCTTAACTTAGTCCTACCCCTCTCCCCACGCATGCCCAGGAATGTGTAGGGGGACTCCACCAGGTAGAGTTCCCCAGCCAATCGAATCGCCTGTTCTAAAGGATTAAAATCCCTAATTAAGGTGAAGTGTTAGGGTCCCGCGATGGGCGATAATGGCGACAAATACGAGAAGATCGTGGAGCTAGCTAAGCGTAGGGGTTTCTTCTGGCCGTCGTTCGAAATATACGGCGGCGTCTCAGGATTCTACGATCTAGGCCCCTACGGCACGCTCCTCAAGAGGAACATCATAGACCTATGGATAAAGTACTTCGTAATCAAGCACATGGATATAGCGACGATAATAGAGACGCCCGTCATAAACCCCGAGATAGTTTTCAAAGCAAGCGGCCACCTAGAGAGCTTCACCGACCCAATAGTCACGTGCACGAGGTGCGGCAGGGTATTCAGAGCTGATAAGCTGATTGAGGGCACGCTTAAGACTAGGGCTGAGGGACTCCCGCCCGATGAGCTGACTAGGCTTATCCGTGAAAACAACGTTAGATGCCCGTCCTGCGGCGGCGAGCTAGGCGAGGTCAAGACCTTCAACCTGCTATTCAAGACGACAATAGGGCCCTACGCAGGCAATACAGGGTACCTAAGGCCGGAGACAGCTCAGGGGATGTTCGTCGCCTTCAAGAGGGTGCACACCGTAATGAGGGGGAAGCTCCCGCTAGGAATAGCTCAGGTAGGGCGCGTAGCGAGAAACGAGATATCCCCTAGGCAGGGGATGATTAGGTTAAGGGAATTCACAATAATGGAGATGGAGTTCTTCTTCGACCCGGAGGACCCCGGGGAAGTGCCTCTAGAGAGGGTTGGAGGCAAG
>JAMOVB010000115.1 GCA_027061705.1 Desulfurococcales archaeon | reverse complement strand
CTTGGGTAGCTTATGAGCGAGTCGAGGTAGAGATTCTCTGCTATTCTTAACGTCTCGGCAGGCGAAAGCCCGTAAACTCTGGCAGCCTCAGCTTGAAGATCGGGCAGGTTGAATGGTGGTGGGGGGTGGAGGTTCTTGACTTCCTCAGTGACATTATCCACTACTAAGAACTCTTCCCTACGGAGTTCCTTGGCTATGGCCTCAGCCCTAGCCTTGCTCTCAGGAGGGTTGAAGGCGTTCTCCAGCTTATACTCCTTACCGCCCACGTTAACATATACGGCAACGTTAAACGTAATTTCAGGAACAAATACGTCTCTGCTGATCTGGCGGTTCAGCGCCTCAACAAGTGTTGGTGACTGCACCCTGCCCGCGCTTAGAATAAGCCTTCTTCCCATGACGCGCCTATGAAAATCCATTAAAGCTCTACTCACGTTAATACCCCACACCCAATCGAGTTCGTGGCGGCAGAGGCCGGCCTCAACCATTTCAGTATCTAAGCGGCTGAGGGAGCTGAATGCCTTCTTAAGCTCATCTCTAGTTAGGGAAGAGAACTTCGCTCTCAACGCCTTACCGGTGTCGCCGAACTCCTTAATAATCATGAAGCCTATCACAGATCCCTCTATATCGTAGTCGCAAGCATTGACGAATTTCGAGGCTCTGCTGGCGAGCGCTTGTAACGCAGCGTAAAACCGCTTTAAGTGTCCCGCGCCGCGCTCAACCTCCCAACGTGGAACCCACTCATAATCGAATATTGGGTATCCCCTTCCCCTAGCCCTTAACGAGAATAAATGGCCTGCTGCAGGAGCTACAACGTAAAACTCACTACCTACGGGCCCGCACCAGAACGTAATGCCGTATATCCTACCACACCTCTTTAGCCCTAGGGCGCCTGCAATACGCGTCGCCGCTTTAGGCTTCTCAGCAATAACTAAGGTATATTGCGAGGGTAGGCGCCGCAACGTGCTGGCCGCCATAGCTTGACCTCCTCTACGTCTCGCCACCGAAGTATCCCCGCGCTTAACTAAGTCTGCGGTACGGGAACAGGCATCGTTAGGAGGAGTAGCACCAGGTAGGATATGCCGAAGATCAGCTTCTCCCTACTGCTTAATGTTGAGAGAGTGTTAGCAGCCCCTATGTGAGGTCTTAGACCGGAGATTATGAAGGCGAATATCGCGAAGAAGCCTAACCAGCTTAGAGACCATATGAGGAATGAGGCAAAGACCAGAGTTAACGTCACTACGTATGAGGAGACTCTATGTACCCTTGTGTTAGTTAAGGACCTGAATACGTGCCCGCCGTCCAGCTGACCTATCGGCAGTAAGTTAGCGAAATGTATCAGCAGTATTAAGAATGCTGCAGAAGCTATTGGACTCATGATTACGACGTTATTGCCCGTAGGTATGAGTGCCGAGACTATCAGAGTTGCCAGTGGGGCTATCTGTATCTCAGCAAGCAGGGATTGCCTCATAGCCTCCTTGGCCACGCTCAACGGCAGTGTCGGGGACAACATGTACGCTATGGTGAAGAAAGCTATTGAGAGTATCACCCCCGCTATGGGTCCTGAAAGACCCAGCATCGCTAGGTCACGCATCCTCTTAGGCAGGTGCCTCATCTGAATTATGGCGCCGAACGTGCCTAGAGGCGATACTATCGGGGCCGGTATGGGGAGCGGGAACGTTGCGGGGGTGGATGTCTTCCTAGCGACTATGAAGTGGCCTAACTCATGCATTAGGATAGGTATTAGGACCGTCAGCGTGAATAGTACTGATCCCAGAACGGGGTCAAACTTAGGTATGTGTATATTGAAGCTTCTCAGCACGGACACTCTGTCGTTATACCCGCGAATCTGAAAATACCCGGTAACACCTACCGACACAACTGTTGCGAGAAGAAGCACTGCCGCAAGTAAACCGCGTCTACCCCTCCTCTTCGGGGAGTATCTGACAACCCTCACAACTATTGTGCCGCCAGCCCTCATGAGGATAGGGTAATAGTTGAGTTTGAGCGCATCATCGTAAAATCTAGAGAACGCCTCCTCTAAAGATAAACCGGCAGCCGGCTCCACAATATATTCAGCATACCTTCCCTCCTCATCCACAACATACGGCGTGTACTCGAAGTACCTTCCTAAGCATTCCTCAAGCTTACCTATGGCGTCACTCCCGCCCCCAGCTCCCGGCTGCGCCAACTTATTGACCCCGCGATCCTGAAGGAATTTCTCAGTCGCTACCCATCTGGATCACAACTCTACGAAGCCGAATAGCTTTTTCTCAAGCTCTATAAGTTTATTAACAGGGACAGATACCTCCTCACCGTTGGGTTTCCTCCTTATCAAGGTTATCGGGAGAACGCCTCTTCGGAGCTCCTCCTTAGCTATCTCTATAGGGTCCTTAGGGAGGCCGGAAATATCTATTAATGGGATGGCGCCTAGGTCGAGCTGCAGTGCTCTGGCAGCAACTATCCTTGCCTTCTCATACCGTGTTAGCTTTAGTGGGCCGACTGTGACGTCAGCCTTTTTTATTAGAGAAATAATACCACTCTCCTCGCTACCCATGACCCTCACTACCCTCGGAGAAGTTCGATTCAGGTAAATAAAGCCTTACCTATTCGGATTTTGAAAAACGTGGCTAGCGCTTCTATCTTCAGTCAAAGCTGAACTTACTGGACTCCTCGCCCTCCTCCCCGCCCTTACCTTTCTCCTTCTCCTCCTTCTTCAGCGGGGAGGCCGCGATTATGTCGTCAACCTTTAGTATCGCTGCCGCTGCCTCGGTAGCCGCCTTGATCACCTGCTTCTTAACTATTACTGGGTCGATCACATGCTCCTTAGTGATGTCCTCCACAACCTTGCCGTTCATTACATCCACACCGGCATTCACCTTACCCTCGCTGTGCAGGCTTCTGAGCTCCATAACAGCCTCTAGAGGGTCTAGACCCGCGGTCTGCGCTAGTATGGAGACTATCTCCTCAAGCGCGTCCGCGAATGCCTGTATGGCTAGCTGCTCCTTACCGCCTACGGTCTCGGCCCACTTCCTAAGTCTAAGAGCTAGCTCGATCTCCACGGCGCCGCCTCCGGGAACTATCTTCGGGTCTCTAAGCACGTTCCTTATAGCGTGTAGCGCGTCGTTGAACGACCTCTCGGTGTCGTCCAGCACCATATCGCTCGATCCCCTGACCAGTATGGTGACTGCCTTCGGGTTCTTGCAGCCCTCGATGAAGACCATCTTGTCGTTACCTACGCGGCGCTCCTCAACGAGCTCAGCGTAACCGAGGTCCTCGGGCGTTAGGTCTCTTATACTGGTCACTATCCTCCCGCCGGTAGCTCTCTTCAGCTTTTCCATGTCTGATCTTTTTACTCTTCTTACTGCTAGTATTCCTTTCTTTGCTAGGAAGTGCTGTGCTACGTCGTCAATACCCTTCTGACATATTACGACGTTAGCACCAGTAGCAGCAATCTTCTCAACCATCTCCCTAAGCATCCTCGTCTCTTCGTCGAGGAATATCTTAATCTGCTCTGGCGTGGTTATGTTGATCTTAGCGGTGATGTCGGGCTTCTCTATTTCTAGTGGTGCGTCTATTAGCGCTATCTTAGCCTTCTCAACCCTCCTAGGCATGCCCGGATGAACAACCTCCTTATCAAGCACAATACCATAAATCAACTTAGTATCAGCAAGAGAAGCTCCGTGCTTCTTTATTATCTGTATATTGTCTAGGTCAACGTATATCTTGCCATCCCTATCCTCGGCAACCTGCTTGACCGCCTTAACGGCAATCTCGGCGAACTTCTCCCTTACACCATGTACGGCCTTGCTCGTGAGGGCCGTTGATGCAAGCTTCTTCAGCGTCTCCTCGTCCTCCAGGCTTATTTCCTTAGCTATTTTCTCAGCATACTTCACAGCCTCTTCAAGAGCCTTCTTGAATCCGTTAATTATTACTGTAGGATGTACGTCCTTAGCCAGTAGATCCTCAGCCGCCTTGAGGAGCTCGCCAGCAAATATTACCGAAGTCTTAGTGCCATCACCGACCTCCTCATCCTGTCCCTTAGCTATCTGCACGAGCATCTTAGCGGCGGGGTGCTGAACTTCCATCTTATCAAGTATCGTGGCGCCATCGTTAGTTATCGTTATATCGCCTAGGGTATCCACGAGCATTTTATCCATGCCGCGGGGGCCGTAAGTAGTTCTTAACATCTCAGCGACGGTTATCGCTGCCATCATGTTTGAGCGGAGGGCGTCAGCTCCTGAAGTACGCTGCGTACCCTCCTTCAGTATCAGCACAGGTAAGCCTGCCGTTGGAACGATCCCTCTTGCCGACATAGCTAATCCCTTGATTCTTTCTTAATCCACTTCTATATAAGCTTTTTCAGAATGCCACAGAGGATAGCTTATAAAAGCCCCCTACCCCCTTCTTATCGGGGCTTAGGGATGGGTAAGGTAAGACCCTCGATAGTGAAGAGAACTGCTAGGAGGTTGCTTGAGCTATACCCTGATGAAGTCAGCCTAAGCTTTGAGGAGAATAAAGAGGTAGTAAAGAAGTACGTATACCTAAAGTCTAAGAAGTTACGTAATCAGATAGCCGGCTATCTAACCCACCTAGCCAAATTAAGAGCTCGGGAGGAGGCCCAAGCAGGTAAAGCTAGCTGAGAGTAGCTCTAATACTGACTGAAAAACTCTCTAAACGTTATACTGAACTTTACTCGGTGTCCAGATCTATGAATAGCGAATGCGTTGCAACCGTTAGATTTCTGGGGAGTTTAGGTCGGTTATTAGGGGGCTCTATTAAGGTCTGCCTACATAAACCTGAAACTAGCCTATGGGAGCTAATAAGCGCTGTTGAGGCGCAACTTAATCGGGAGGTCAGGAATATAGTATTCATTAAGTACGGTGAGGCCGGCCTCGATCTCTCGCCTAAGGTAATAGTATTCATAAATAATGTCGATGCAAGACTTCTGGGCGGGGCGCGTGCACGTATCATGTGCGGTGATGTCGTTGCAGTAATTCCTGTAATTCATGGGGGGTGAGGAAACTGAGCCTTAGCTCTACGAGCGATTCGGTTAAGCAGGCTCTTCAACTAATAATGCATGTCCGTGATAGCATTAATAGAGTAAGGATCGAGAGGTACGTTACTGACGCTAAGATATTAAGCCCTGATGACCTAGCGCGGATTCCGCATTCGGCAGATTGTTTTGTCGTTGGAATACCGGCAATCATATACCCCGGTGACACGCCGCTAAAGCTTGCTGCATACTTAACGATGCTGTCCTACAAGCTAAAACTTAACGTGAGTAGAACACCGCCGCTTCAGCTACTGTTGCACCTATACTCAACAAGGCAGATAGGGAAGGTGGTAGGGCTTGTGAGAAGGTACTGGAGAGGTAGGATAGTGGTAGCCATTATATCGGCGTCCGGAGATGACAAGTGCGTCAGTAACTTAAGGCAACATCTAGCCAGAGTATGCGGTAACTCACTATACTGTGGAGGCGCGGGCAATGCAGATCTAAGTACGTTACGAAGTATCTACGGCTGTAAACTAAGCATTCAGGAAGACATTGAGAAGGAGCTGTTGAATGCTGTAGCATACTCCGTAATTAAGATTTTAAGGAAATCTGGCTGAGAGCTAGTTTCCGTATTAATCAAGTAGCTTGATAATGCTTAAATGTTGCTCACTACACAGATTAACTTGAGTGAGCCCGCATGCTAGAGGAAGAGTGGGAGTGGGAGTGGGAGGAGGAAGAAGAGGAGGAGTGGTGGGAAGAGGAGGAAGAGTGGGAGGAGGAGTGGTGATTTTTAAACTACTTCGTTAAGGACGTTATTCCTTTGAAGAAATGTTTCGGCATTACATCGCCACTCATCATGTTACCGTGGGTTTAACCGCGGTTTTCAACGCTACTTCACATTAGTTAAGCTAATCTCTAAAAGGGAGGACGCGTCAGAACCTTGTCCTAAGCATCACCGGTCAAAGCCGTCGCCACTCATCATCCGCCGGCGAGTAAGGTAAGTATTATAGACCCTAATATACCTCCCGTTAAGGGTGTTGAGGCGTGGTCAGGATCGCCGTAGTTGACAGGGACCTATGTAAGCCTCATCGATGCGGTAAGGAGTGTGTGCGCTTCTGCCCGATAAATAGAAGTGGCGGTAAGGCGATAGAGCTATCCGACCTTGTCGGCGGTAAGGCATTAATATATGAGAAGGTATGCGTAGGTTGTGGAATATGTGTTAAGAAATGTCCTTTTGAGGCGATAACAATTGTCAACCTTCCTGACGATCTTGAGAAGAGAGTTGTACATAGGTACGGCCCTAACGCCTTCAAGCTCTACGGACTCCCTCTCCCGCACGAGGGTGTGATTCTCGGTGTCATAGGGAAGAACGGCATAGGTAAGACAACATCCGTCCGGATACTCTCCGGCGAACTAATACCTAATTTCGGGAGGTTCGACGTGAAGCCTACGTGGGATGAGGTTTTAAGAAGGTTTAGGGGCACTGAATTTTATCAGTATTTCAGAAAGCTGGCCAACGGCGAGCTCAGGACGGTGCACAAGATACAGCATGTTGATCTAATAAGAAAGTATGTTAAGGGGAACGTCGGCGACATACTAAGGAGAATTGATGAGAGAGGATTACTTAGAGAGCTTAGGAGAGAGTTGGGACTAGACCCTATGATGGACAGTAAGGTAGCTAGCTTGAGCGGCGGTGAGCTTCAGAAGTTCGCGATAGCGGCGGCGTTACTCAGAGACGCTAACGTATACCTTTTCGACGAACCCTCAAGCTACCTGGACGTTAGGGAGAGGCTCCAGATCTCAACGGTCATAAGGGAGCACCTGCCTAAAGGCAGCTACGCTATCGTCGTTGAGCACGACCTAGCGGTGCTTGACTATATCTCGGACCAGGTGGCGATAGTCTACGGCGAGCCGGGAGCCTATGGAATATACTCTAAAGTCTACGCAGTGGGCTCCGGCATAAATCACTTCCTGTTAGGCTTCCTACCCGCTGAGAATATGAGGATAAGGAAGGAGCCGATAATATTTCACGTCCATGCCCAAGCGCCAAATAAGGAGTTGCTAAGCAGGTCGCTATATCTGAAGTGGCCTAACATGGTTAAGAGGCTAGGTAAGTTCACCCTCACGGTCTCCGAAGGGGATGCTTACAGAGGTGAGGTTATAGGTGTGTTGGGCCCTAATGCCATAGGTAAGACTACATTCATAAGACTACTTGCCGGTGAGTTAGAGCCTGATGAGGGATATAGCGTGACTGAAGGGTTGCAAATAAGCTACAAGCCGCAGTACGTAAGGCTCGAGTACTTTCCGTGGGAAACCGTTGGCGAAGCGTTTAAG
>JAMOVB010000114.1 GCA_027061705.1 Desulfurococcales archaeon | reverse complement strand
GAGCGCGTTCTGCTCGTAGCGTACGATGATACACTATACGACGCATTCAGGGAAGCTTTGGAGGGGTTCCGTAAGGGTTGAGGTTGAAGTAACTGTAGCTACGGGCCGTAGCTACGGTATGTAGCTTACATCCGGACCTCCGGTATGTAGCATGTAAACGGAAGTTTTTAATTCCCTCTACACCCCATTTTCTTTGGGAGGCCTTAGAGAATGGCTATAAAGCTGTCGCCGACTGCTGTTGACGTGCTTAGGGAGGTCTTCCGGATAGCCTACCGTAGCGGCTACGCTAAGGTTATGGTTTGCGGGAGGCCCGGCCAGTGCATATTCGTCGACATAATCTGCCGTAGCGACGGGTCCGTATACCTAGGCTTCCGCCACGCTGGCGTGCTTAAGGATACGAGGAAGCTCCGGCTGCTTAGGGAGTTTCTGTACATAGCGTTCGACAGGACCGTCCATTCGGTAAACCTAGTGCATTGGGTTAGGAGCGATGGCGAGGAAGCGCTGCGCATGCTTAAGGCAATAGCTGAGAAGTTCCTTAACAGCAACTGCTACGAAGCAGGCATGCTAGCCACAGTACTGGTTAGGGGGTTGGGCACCCTCTACATACTGAACGACGAGCACGAACTACGTAGCTACGTATTCAGAGGGGTTCCACGGTCATTCAAGCTACGGAGGAAGGTGCTTGGAAAGGTGCTTGAGGTCAAGTTGGATGGAGGGAAGTCAGTCACAATACCGGTTAGTGAGGATGTAGTTCCGCTCGTCAAGTCCTGGGTTGAGGAGGCAGGACCCTACGTAATCAACTGAAAGCCCGTAGACCGCTACCGAAACATCACGCTGCCCAGAACGCCCTACCCAACCCACCGGCGGCGGGGCCACGCAACCCCGCCGCCAGCCCGGCTTGCTCCCCTTGACTATGCAGTATTGGCTCATCAGTTGTTGAGGGTTTTGCATGATTAAAACCTTGACATCGAGTCCTACGGCCCCGGCCCCTCTCACGCGGTGTGCGTTAACTCACTTTCTAGCGAAGGCAGCTATAGCGCCCAGTATGAAGCCAGCCGTTACGGGGGCTATAGTCATTATGCCGAATGTTGCTAGGAAGCTTTGGACTACGGGCCACAGCTTCATCGCCTCAAAGCCCAGCTTGTGTAGGAACCCTGTCACACTCCCGCCAATGCTCCATACGGAGAGCACGGATCCAAGCACTATTATGCCTATGAGGGCCAGCAGGTACTTAATTATTCTTGCTGCGTAGTACCCCAGAGCGAAGCCCAGTATGAATTGAATCGCCACCGCTATGAATGCCTTGGGATTCGAGAATATCTTGGAGAGCAGCGCTTGCGTCTCAGCGCTTAGGTGCGTGGCTGCCGCCGTAGTTGTTGCCGTCGCTGATGCCGACGTCGTGCTAGCCGCCATTGCCTGCCCTGCGGTCAGCGCCATCACTAGGGCCAGCGCGAGGCCTAGTGCTAAGCATGTTAGCTTATGTCCCCTCATTTTTTACAAACACCGCGTTATGGTGTTGGAGGGGAGGTAATTAAACATTCGTAGCCCCGGCCTACACCGCCAAGAGGGCTTTGTATTACCTCGCTCCACGCCTCACAGCCCTCCGCGGGGGTGGGGGTAATCAAATCGCGTGGTCAGCAACCCTTTCGATAGCATCAAGTTTAGGGCCTCCCTCCTTAGGCTCGGGTCCTCCCTAAAGCAGCCCCTCACCTCCTCAGTAATTAAGTGCATGGGCTCCTCAACACCCCTCACGAGGGCGCAGGTATGTATGGCGTCGATAACCACCATAACGCCCTTCGGCTTTAATGCCTCGTAAAGAAAGTCAGCAACCTCTCTAGTCAGCCTCTCCTGTATCTGTAGCCTCCTAGCAAACACGTCAACTATCCTCGCGAATTTGCTGAACCCAAGTACGGCGCCGTTAGGTACGTACGCTATGTGGGCGTAGCCGAAGAACGGCATAAGGTGATGCTCGCATACAGACCTCACCGGGATGTCCCGAACTACGACCAGCCCTCCGGAACCTTCCCCCTCCCTAAAGACCTTAACGTACCTCCATGGGTCCTCCCCGTAGCCGGCGGCGAGCTCCTCAACCCACATTCTAGCCACTCTAGCCGGCGTGTCGCGGAGCCCCTCCCTCTCAGGATCCTCGCCTATTGACTTAATGAACTCCCTAACTAAGGCTTCTATGCGGCGCGCCGCCTCCTTCCCAGCAGCCCTCCCCGGCAACTTCCTCAGCCTCCACCGTAATGCTCACATCCGCGTTTAACTCCCTCCTAACCCTATCCTCGGCCTCAGCTATTAAGCGGTTCACAACCCTTATGTCGGTGTCTTCAGGGACCCTCACCACTATATCCCCGTGAAGTGTTGAGTCGTCAACCATCCTTAACCTAACCCTAACCGGCTGGAGGCCCGTCTCCCTAACTATACTTAATATCCTCTCCACCGTTGTCCTGGGCGGCGCTATGTCGCTCAACTTCCTTATCGTGTCCCTAGCTATGTCAACAAGCTCATAGAATATGTATGCTGTGAGCCCCCAAGCCCCTATGTAATCGACTAGGTACGAGCATATGACCCCGGCCATCGAGGATACTATCACCACGCCGCTCTCTATTAACTCGGTCACGGTGAATAGGGAGTAGGGCAGGAACGAGCTACCCCACCTCCTCGCTATGAGTATTACCGCTAGGTAGGCGGCGAAGCCGATGGACGCGAATATCGGGGCTCCGACGGAGATCCTGTAGGGATGCGGCTTTATCAGCTCCATAATGGCGACCCCGCCGACGAACGAGTAAGCCATCAGCGTCACTATGATTCCGCCATACGCTAACCTCCTATGGCCGAAGTGGTGGTCCTCGTCAGGGGGGCGTAGGCTCTTGAGGAAGTACTCTATGGTTGCTGCTAAGGCCGCTAGGTTGGCCATCGATGTAAGGGCATCTATCAGTAGCGATTTCGAACCGAAGAGGATCCCTCCAACTATCTTAACGCTCGCCGCAACCGCAGCTAAGGCGAAGAGCACGGCAAGCCTCCTTTTAACGACGCGCAGATCTACTCCCGCCAACGCTATCTCGAAAGCCTTAGTGTTAATCCCTAAATAGGTTGCGTGTTTTAAAGAGTTAGATCCTGCCGGATTGCGGGCAGAGGTTTAAAAAGGGTCAGGAGGCTACGAGGGTTACGGTCTTAATCACTCCGGGCAGCCTTCTTATCTTAGTTATTACGCTGTCGAGCTTCTTTATCGTGGGGGCGTGGATAACCGCGACTAGGTCGAACTCGCCGAACACTAGGTCAGTCTCAACCCTCACTTCAGAGTCTATCTGCTTTATCTTCTCAGCCACCTCGTGGTCGGAGCCTATCTCAACCACGACCAGCACGTACGCCTTGACCTGCTGGTCGTTCATTGTTAACACCTTCCTTAAGGTGTTGTTTGGAGGTTTTAAATTTTATTTCAATGACGCCCCAGCATCGTTAATTGCATGTCATTAGATTAGGTTGGTTTAGTGTAAAATATTTTACTCAGATCCTAACGTCCTTACCAAGAATCTCACGCATCCTAGCCTTAAGCCTAAGCGCCCACTCAGCAACCCTAACCTGGCAGTGAGGTGGGAAGGTGTCTGGGTCTAGAGCCCTTATATCGAGAACCGGCGTCCCGTCAAACAAGTCGAGCCCGGAGACGTTAAGCACGCGTCCCTCTATGCTCTTAAGCCTAAGCACGTCTATGGCTATGGGGTTCGGCCTATCGGGCGAGTCTGTGGCGAACACCCCCACTAGCGGGAGCTCCTCCATAGGTATTCCAAACCTCGCCAGAAGCCTTGGCTTCACCTGAAGGACCTTCCTATGCCACGGCACTGCGCGGTGGAGCCAGGCGAGGACTATAATGTGTGAGAAGCCCTCAAGTCCCTTAAGGCCCCGCTCATACTCGGGCAGGATCTCAATACGCCCATCAACACCTCCCTTAACCCAGGAATTCCTGATGTCCTCCTCAGAGGCGTCGGTCCTCACATAGCCTATTGGCTCAATCTCTATCGGTATCGTCCAGTCCCTCCTCACGCGGGATCACCGGCCGCTCACCCTAGGCTTACTGCCCTATTAACGCTTTAATGACGGATTCCACCCCCGCATAAGCAGATCACGTTACGGTTTAGGTGTGGGCGGAACGCAATTAGGCCTGCCAACCATATGTTAGAAGGGGTGGTGCCCGACGGTTAAGGTTGTCTTCGCGTTTAAACCGCATAGAGTTGCTGTTGAGGTTCTCAGGAGCGCTGGCTTCGAAGTGACTACATACCCGGGCAGGGACTCTGGGGCTGAGTGGATAGCCCGCGAGGCGGCAACAGCTGATGCCGTAGTGGTCACTCCCTACCAGCCCGTTGATAAGGTGCTGGCGAGGCGGCTTAAGGGCGTTAAGGCCCTCGTAATACACGGGTCCGGCCACGACCTGGTGGATGTTGACGCCTTGAGCTCTGCGGGGGTGTGCGTAGCTAACGCCCCCGACGCCATAGCGGACGCTGTCGCCGAGCACGTGTTGGCTCTCGCCCTAGCAAGCCTTAAGAACGTCGTTACTGGCGACCGGGCTGTTAGGGAGGGTGCGTGGAGGGGTGGTGCGGCGCCCCGCGAATTCTTGGGCAACATGCTGTTAGGGAGGAAGGTGGGCATTGTTGGGTTGGGACGCGTTGGTTCTAGAGTCGCGTACCTCTTCAAGGCCGTAGGTGCTGACGTGACCTACTGGAGCAGGAGGAGGAAGGTTGAGGTTGAACACGCGCTTGGCATTAGGTTCGAGGATTTGAGAACGCTCCTCATGACCTCCGATATCGTCGTGGTTTCCGTAGCGCTAACGCCTGAGACAAGAGGCTTGATCGGTGCGGGGGAGCTAGCTCTGATGAAGGACAGGGCGCTACTAATCAATGTCTCGAGAGGGGCCGTGGTTGATGAGGAGGCGTTGGTGGAGGAGCTCAGGCGCGGGAGGATTAAGGCGGCGTTAGACGTGTTTGAGGAGGAGCCCCTGCCTAAGGGGCACCCGCTGACGAAGCTGGACAACGTAGTCCTAACACCCCACATAGCTGGCTACGCGTATGAGGCGATTAAGGAGACCAGCAGGTCGGTTGCCGAGCTACTGGTGGCGTACCTAAGTAGGTGTGAGGTTCCGCCCTCAGCGCTGAATCCCGGGGTCTGTGAGGAGGTGTGCCGTCAGCCTACGAAGTAGAGTAGGAGGGCAGCCCCAAACAGCACTACCCATTCCGGCAACGCCCCCCTAATTATCTTGAAGCCGTCGAGAGGGGGTATGGGTAGCAGGTTGAAGAAAGCTATCCACGAATTCACGCCCCCTACCCAGCTGACGTACTGGGACCATGGGGGCGGCACGTGCGGCGCTATCAGGAGTAGGGTGGCGGCTAGGCCTAGGTTTGCTAGAGGCCCGGCCTCAGCAACCCTAACCTCAGCCTTAGGGTTTCTCACGGGGTATAGGGCAGCCACGTACACTGCTCCGGGAGCGGCGAAGACGAAGGTCCTGCCTAAAATCCTCGTGGATAGCACGGCAACCACTAACGCTATCGCTAACCCAGCATACCATGCCCTATACTTGGCGTATAGCCCGTACCTCCTAGCCATCTGACGGTGTGAGAGTTCGTGAGCTATGAAGGCGGTAGCCACGGCGACCGCGGCCACACCAAGCATCGTTAGGTCTCCGTAAAACACTGCTTGAATGCCGAAGGCTATGGTTAGGACGGCCCATGAGATGATGAGGTCCGCAACCTCCCTAACGTCGATCCGGCGCCTCCTACGCATCGGCGGTATGACTACGACGCCGTAGCCCAAGCCATTAAGCACCTCGATAGTGTAGGGCTTGAATTTAAAAGCACGAGCCCGCAGGCAAAAGCCGCGGTTAAGGCGCTACCTCCGCATCCTCCCCTGAGGGCCTGCTAAGCAGGTTTAGGTTGACTGCCTCCTTAACGTGGAGGTCCAGCTGCGGGAACGGTATCTCTATACCTGCCCTGTCGAGCGTGGGCTTTATCTGGGCTATGAGGGCCATGTACGTGTCAAACCATACCGGCGTCGGGACCCAGCACCTAACCTTAAGCACTATTGCCGAGTCGCCGTAGTCGACGACGTAGACGTGAGGGGGCGGGTACACTAGGACCATCGGGTGCTCCTCAAGCATCTTGAGGAGGGCCTGCCTAGCCCTCTCTATGTCCGAACAGTACGAAATCCCTATCTGAATGTCTATCCTCCTAGCAACGCTCTTCGTGTAGTTGCTTATGTCGGAGTTCATGAGCTTCTCGTTAGGTATCCTCACTAGGACGCCGTCCCAGGTTCTTATCTTAGTGGACACCATGGATATGTCCTCAACCCTGCCGACATAGTTCAACACCCTTATGGGGTCCCCTATCTTGAACGGCCTCTCAATGTAGAGTAGCATACCGCTAAAGAAGTTTGAGAACACCGTCTGGGCGGCGAAGCCTATCACTATGCTTGCGAAGCCCCCCACCATTAGGAGGCCTGTGAGGTTTATGCCTAGCGGGGCCAGCGCCGCGACCACGCCCGCCGCAACGATCCCATACACTAGAATCTTCTCAACACCGACGTATATGTGGGGAGGCATCTTAGGCCTCAACGACCTCCTCAGCCAGTACCTAACCAGTATGGCGATACCTATCGTCGCGGCCAGTATGGCGGCCACACTCACGTAAAGCAGTATCTGCTTCTCTATCGCTGGCCAGGTGGCGAGGAGTGAGGCTACCCTCTGAGCTATGCCCTCAGCAACCATCGTTAGGGCCCCTCCCTAAACTCCATGAAGTACCTGTAGGTATGCCCTCCCTCAACAGAAGCCGCCTCAACCTCCCTCAATCCCTCCAGCGGCGGCCTCCCTAAGCCCGTAGCATACACTATACCGTCCTTTAGCGCCCCCACCATCTCCTCATAGAATACCCTCCAGCCACTGCCAACGTAAAGCTTAAGAGAAGCG
>JAMOVB010000113.1 GCA_027061705.1 Desulfurococcales archaeon | reverse complement strand
AACCCTCTCAAGCGTTGACGGCGTAAGTAAGGTTATGGTCGTGGTTAATGAGATAGACGTTGAGACAGTCACCCTAACAATAACTGTGGAGGGCCCGGACATAGATTTCGAGGATCTGAAATCAGGTATTGAGAGGCTTGGTGGGGTAATCCATAGCGTCGACCAGGTTGTGGCGGAGAGTAGCGGGTGAGGGAGGGGCATCGCCGGCCTCTTGAGGAGTAGATCCGGTAATGAATGTAACGCAGCTCGTCCTATCCCTATTCATCGCTAGGGTCCTAGCACTACTCCTGGATAGGCTGCGGGTCCCCGGCATAACCGCATACATACTCACGGGCATAATCTTAGGCCCGTCAATCTTAGGCATAATAACGAATCTAAACCCAGGCGTGCTGGTTAACTTCTCATTAATATTCCTTGTGTTCTACTCAGGCCTTAACGTCGATTTCAAGGGGCTACGTAGCTACTTCAGGAGGGCTTTAATCACTACGTTAGCTGGCGCTGGCTTCACGCTGGCGCTGACGCTGGCCGTGATGACCTACGCAGGGTTCCCGCCTCTCGCAGCATTGGTTGTGGCGGTAGCTGTCAGCAACACGGCGACGGAGGTTGTCGTGGTTATGCTTGACAGGATCAGGGGGTTGAGCGACATGTTTAGGAGGGTCCTCATAATGTCGTCATTTCTTGACGACCTGCTTGCCGTAGGGTTCATAGCAATAATTAAGGGCTCGATCGCAGGCGGCTACGGGTCGGTCCTGCTGGAGTTGGCTAAGCTAGCGTTATTCATGGGTGCCACCCTCACCCTAACGTACGTTATGGTGAGGAGATTCCCAAGGATTTCATACCCACTAATAATCAACTGGGACTACCTGCTCCTACTATCGACAGCCATGCTGTTCGGACTGGTGTTCCTAGCTATGAAGGCAGGTATTGGGGAGATCTACGGCGCGTACGTCGCTGGGCTGGCGATAAGCATGCTTAGACTTGTCCGCGACCCAACGCTCGTCTACGAGGTTAGGGTTGAGGAGCTGGTGAGTAGGATGTCGACAGTCCTCCAATTCATAATAATCCCGATATTCTTCATATTCGTTGGGGCACGGGCGAACGCCTCGTTATTCCTCTCCAGAACAGTCCTACTCGTGCTTGCCCTCGCAGTTGCGGGGAAGCTCATCGGCGCCTCACTCCCCTACCTCCTCGCGGGTAGGAGGAAGCTCGGGCTGATGATGGGCGTCGCGATGAATGTGCGTGGCTCGCTCGAGCCTGCGGTGGTGCTCGTAGCGCTTGAGAGGGGGATAATAAGCAACACGCTATTCACGGCAGTCGTTTCAGTATCTTTAATAACCTCCGCCGCCATACCTTTAGTGTTGAGGGTTCTGGCGGAATACGTTGAGGTTTGACGACGTATCGTTTTGAGCTGATCCACATGCACTAGAACTTTTAACTTAGCAACCCACATCTCCAGTGAATCTAGTGGAGTGGAGTAGCGGAAGGTGCGTCGGTTATGCCGGAGGCAAACGACATAGTATTCGAGACGCTGGCTAAGATATCCTCAAGTATTTTCGTAAATCGCGAGGTGCTCCGTCCAGACTACGTACCTGAGGTCCTCCCACACAGGGAGGAGCAGATCAGGCGTCTTACGGAGCACCTAGCACCCCTGCTAAGGGGTGAGAGGCCGAGCAACATATTCATATACGGCCTCACCGGCACCGGCAAGACTGCCGTGACGAAGTACGTGCTGAGGAGAGTTAGCGAGTACGGCAGGCAGCGAGGCATAATGCACTTCGTCTTCTCATACACTAACTGCAGGCATGACGACACGACCTACAGGGTGCTGGCGAACATCGTTGAGTCGCTCGGCGGTAGGGTTCCCTTCACGGGCCTCTCAACGGCCGAGGTCTTCAGGAGGTTTAAGAGGGTGCTTAACACCTCAGGCAAGATACTCGTCGCTGTTCTGGACGAGATAGACTTCCTCATAAAGCGGGCTGGCGACGAACTCCTCTACAGGCTTACGAGGATAAATGATGAGTTAGTTAAAGGTAAGGTCAGCGTGATAGGGATAACTAACGACGTCAAGATAATGGATAGGTTAGACCCTAGGGTGAGGTCAAGCCTAGGTGAGGTTGAGATAGTATTTCCGCCCTACGACGCCTTACAGCTGACCGACATACTTAAGGAGAGGGCCGTCAAGGCGTTCAGACCAGGAGTCCTTGAGGAGGGGGTTATAGAGTACTGCGCCTCAATAGCGGCTAAAGAGCATGGAGACGCTAGGAGGGCTCTAGACCTACTTAGGGTTGCTGGCGAGATAGCAGAGCGCTCCGGCGACAGGAAGGTCACGGTCGAGCACGTGAGGCTCGCTAGGGAGGAGATAGAGCGTGATATGGTTGTGGACGTCATAAGGACGCTACCCTACCACGGAAAGATAGTTCTGCTAGTCATAGCCTTAGCTGGCGGCAGGTTCAACAGTACGGGCGAGCTATACACAAGCTACCGTGACCTAACGATGAAGCTCGGTGTCGAGCCCGTAACCCAGAGGAGGGTTAGCGACATAATAAGCGAGCTCGACATGCTGGGAGTGGTGACGGCTAAGCTAGTGAATAGGGGGAGGTACGGGAAGACAAGGCAGGTGACGCTAACGGTCGATCCAAACACGATAATAAAGGCGTTCGAAGATGACCCGAGAATCGGGTGGTTCGCGCGGAAGGTCGGTCAGAGCGGTAGGGATTGACGACGGGTACTTCCCCATCGAGTGTAAGGAGCTGAAGTGCCGAACAATACTTGCTGCGGTCCTCTGCGAGGGCATGAACCCAGCCGACGTTGCCATAGAACCGGTAACTGTTGACGGGCTAGACGGGACTGAAGCGGCCGTCAGGTCCGTTAGCAGGCTCGTGGCCCGCCCGGACGTAATATTTACCGATGGCGTCACTATAGCTGGGTTCAACATAATAGATCCCGAAGAACTATACGAAGCTATCTCGGCACCAGTAGTGGTTGTGTTTAAGCATGACCTAAGCCTAGCTAGGGTTAAGGCGGCGCTTAAGAAGCACTTCAGCGACTGGAGGGCTAGATTCGATGTGATAAATAGAGTCTACAGCGCGTCTAGGCTCGTAACGACGCCGTGGCGGGAGGTAAGGATAAGCGTGTTCGGCACTGGCTTAAGCAAGGCTCTCGACACCCTAATAACTCTGCAGAACACATCCCCTCTGCCAGAACCTCTCAGGTTGGCGGACATCATCGCTTCAGGCTTGACTCGAGGTAGTCCGTTGCTTTACCTGCTGAACCCAAGCTTACTTGGGAGGGGCGGCTAGCGGTCACAGTCATATTCTAGCCGATCTCAGGTTCTCGAGCCTAGCGACTATCACGTCAGTCATCTCTTCGGGGAGTGCCGTCACCGTAGGTATTCCGTGTTTGAGAAGTAACCTTATACCTTCCATCTTGCTCTTAATGGCTCCGTAGCTCCTTAACCTGTATATCGCTGCCTCAATGCCTTTAAGCGTACGTGACTCGAAGAACTCAACCATAGGCACGACGACCATGACTACATTACCTAAGGCTTTAAGCTTAGACACCGTATCCACTAATGCCTTGGCCTCCCCGAGACCCCCGTAAAGCACTGTGAAGATTATTATGACGTTCCTCTCCCTCGGGAGGATCTTCATGAGAGGCCCGCTCACAAGCTCCCTAATACTTGATCCCCCTCCGTTAAGTATGGCGTCCCACGACACGCTCGACAGCGTCTCAAGCACGTGATTAACTGCCTTCCTCCCCCTTACAAGCCTCGGCATGCTGACAAACTTGTGGAGAATGGCTACGGAATCACCACGCCTTAAGGCGTAGGTCGCTATGGATGCCGCTGCCTTGATACTATATTCGAGCGGGGTTCTCCCCCACCCGCCGGACAGCATGTAGGTTGACGTATCTATCAATATGAATATGTTGAGGGACACCTCATGCTCGAACTCCTTAACGAATAGGCGTCTGAGGCCGTGTCTCGCTGACGCCTTCCACTCAATCCTCCTGTACTCGTCGCCAGGCACGTACTCCCTAATCCCGAAGAACTCGACACCCCTACCCCTCCGCTTAGTTCTCGACAGCTCTCCTGGCCTATTAGCGTACGTTACCGCTAAGGCGTGCACTGCCTCAACAGGCGGCAGCACCCTAACCCTATCGGCGCCGGAGAGCTTAGCCTCGAACCTGAACAGGCCTAGGAAATCTCTGGCCACCGCCTCAACGGGCTCCAGCGTGTGGTCGCCTACACGCGGGATGAGCTTAAGCCTGACCGTGACGCTTGACTTCGGAGGTAATGTCGTGAGCACTACTGGCTTACCCTCAAGAAGCCTGAATACTCGTGGGTATGGAACCCTAATCTCAAGGAACTCTATAGGGACGTTGGTCGGGTTCTCTATAATGACCTCCATAACGGCAGGCTTCCCGCTTATGAGGGGCTTACTCACGCGCCGTCTAACCCTCAAAGCGCCGAGAGCCCCCACCTGCGCGGTGAGGGATGAGCGTGAAACAACGAGGAGGAGTACGAGGAATATCGCCGAGGCTGCCGGCACGGGGGCTAAGCCGGCCGGCGTTATGAATGCAGCCGCTATCAACGCTGCAGACGCTATCACTATAGCCCTAATCCTCTTAGTAGCTCTAATCAACGCCCTACCCTCAACGCCTAAGGTCTAGGCACACTCACAGACTTGAGGACATCCTCAACAACCTTGGAGGGCGTGACACCCTCGAACTCGTACTCGGGCTTAAGTATTATCCTGTGTATGAGTGAGGGCTTAGCCACGGCCTTAACGTCGTCCGGGATCACGTAGTCCCTGCCTTCCATAATGGCCCACGCCTTAGCGAGCTTCAATATGGCTATCGCCCCCCTAGGTGACGCACCTAAACGCACTGCCGGATGCCGTCTTGTCTCACGAACGATTGCTACTATGTAGTCATAGATCCCCTCATCAACCCTAACGGATCTAACCTCACTACGAGCGAGGAATATATCCTCAGCCGTAGCAACAGGTTCCAAAGTCTCCAAAGCCGCCTCAATCCTATCTATTTTCTTAAGAATCTCCCTTAACCCAGCATCACTCGGGTACTCAACCTCAAGCTTAACTAGGAACCTGTCAAGCTGCGCTTCAGGCAGTGGGAACACGCCCTCCATCTCTATCGGGTTCTGAGTGGCTATCACTATGAACGGGTCCGGAAGCTTCCTCGTTTCTCCTTCTATTGTTACTTGTTTTTCTTGCATTGCTTCTAGTAGTGCTGATTGTGTTCTTGGTGATGCTCGGTTTATCTCGTCAGCCAGGACGATGTTGGCGAATATGGGGCCCTCACGAACAACGAAGGAGGCGGAGGAAGGATCAAAAACACGAGTACCAACAATATCAGCAGGCAACAAATCAGGAGTAAACTGAACCCTACGAAAAGAAAGTTTAAAGAGCCTCGCCACCACACGTGCTGTCAAAGTCTTAGCTATTCCGGGAACGCCTTCAAGCAGTATGTGGCCCCCTACAATCATGGATGCGACGATGAACTTAACCTCGTTCTCCCTCTCTATGAGTATGTCTGAAGTGTTCGCTAGAACCTCACTCATTACGGCTGAGAACCTTGTCGGCACTTGATGGCACCTAAGAAGCTAAACGGATGTAAAGTATATGAACTTTAAGCGTGGTTGATTAGTTGAGTGAAGAGCTGATGGGCGCGGTTAGGGGGGCAGGTATAGCGCTGGCGCTTACCCTAGCGGTGCTGTTAATCCCCCTAACCGCGTTCTCAACTCCTCCTTTGAATGGGGCGGGTGGATGGTCTGGCGCTGTCATAGCTCACGCGCAGATACCTAGGGCATCGCCAAATGTAGTAACCAAAATACTTGGCTCGAGCATAAACGCTAGTGAGCTCATGAGGTTGCTGCAGGCTCTTAACGTGACGCCGGGCTTAGGCGGTAATGGGCTGAGTAACTTAAGCGCCTTAACGCCGTCTAAGATTTTCGGCGCGCTGGCTTCAAACCCCAACCTCACCGCCAGCTTAAGCAGCCGTGAGGCTGCGGAGTTGACGACACTTGCAACCCAGACCGGCGGCGCTCGGGGGGCGGCGCCGCCGGCGTTAAGGACTGACTTAAGCCTGCTCGCAAGCTTGGCACATAATAAGGAGCTTAAGGAGATACTCACTAAGTGGGCTGAGACAGGGAACATCGACTTAAGCGACCTTAATAAGCTGAACTTAAGTAAGTTAAGCCCGCAGGACCTAGCAATACTTAAGGCGGCGTTAGGGCTGGCAAGCAGGTACGGCCTCGTCAGCAGGCAGGAGGTCTCAGCGCTTGGGCTTAAGCTAACCCCCGAGGATCTTAAGGCCCTGGCGTCTCTGGCTAAGGTTATGGAGCGTCTAAGCGGTAATCTCACTTACAGTAAATTCTGGAGGAAGTTCGCCGCGAGAGCATCGAGCATGGCCTCACTAGGCAACATCTCCGCAGGAACTCTTAAGAACCTGCTTAGCGGTGTCAGAAGCAACGTCAGCATACCATACATGGCTAAGGTCCTTACACAGGGGCTAGAGGCGCTAGCAACTACGGGCCCTCCAAAGGCAACGTTCCCGAGACTCCCGAAGCTACCTAAGCTACCGCCGCTGAGCTTCAACCTAGCGCCCTCCGCGAAACCACTACCGCACGTAAGCATGGGAAGCGTATCCTCCCTCATACGTGACCTTCTAGCATCCATAGCAGCAGTGCTTGCCGCGTACCTAGCGTATACCCTGCTTAAAGGCAGGCTCGCGCAGCGTTTAGGTAAGGCGGCGGTACCCGCCCTTAAGAAGGGCGCGCCTCCCTCACTACCCGAGGACACCAACTGGAAGGTTATAGAGGCGTATTGGAAGGCGGTCTCATACTTAAGCAGGTTCGTAAGGCTTGAGCCCTGCGAGACGCATAGGGAGTATGCTGGGAAGGCATACTCCCTTGGGGGGTCGGCGTTCATCGAGCTGACAAGGCTTTACGAGCTCGCTAGGTGGTCCGGGAGAAGGCTTAGCGACAGCGCTGTGGAGACCGCTAGGAGGATCTTAAACCACATAAGGAGTAGGGTTGCTGGGAGGTAAGGTGCGTGAGGGCGGCGCCATCTACTAGGACCCTAACGTTAAGTCTACTGCGGGCCGCAACGGTAGTCCCGGTACTATGGTTCCTAGCTCACGCGTTAGCTAGTAGCGCCTCAGCCCTTCTAGCGAAGGCCCCAGTATTAACGGCGTTCATGACGTACTTAAGCATGCCCGAGGTTCTGGCGCTCTTCGCAGTCAGTCTGGCAGGCGTTGTCGGCGGCGTCACGGCCATGCTGGGAAGCCCTACAGGACTCGCGATTGCTTACGTGGCCTACGTCATTATAGTCTCCGGCGTATCCCCTCCCTCACCGCTGATTTCTGTGCTGGTAATTCTCGGCTTAGTGCTTTACCTCCCGCTCGACGTGCTCGCGAAGCTCTGGAGGGGAGGCTTAGTTAAGGTT
>JAMOVB010000112.1 GCA_027061705.1 Desulfurococcales archaeon | reverse complement strand
GTGAAGTCACTGGAGGGCAGGCATAGGTTATTTACTGTCGATGATAGAGTCTAAGTAAGTGCTCGTGAGGTGCTACGCGTGGTTAAGGCTGGGGGCGAGGGCAAGATACTACCGCATCACTTCATTAAGATGAAGCGTAAGGGGATTAAGATAGTAATGGTTACTGCTTACACCTACTACCAAGCTAGGGTTGCTGATGAAGCCGGCGTAGACGGGCTTCTGGTAGGCGATTCGCTCGGCATGGTTATCATGGGCTACCGATCCACGCTACCCGTCAGTATGGAGGAAGTTCTACACCACCTCAAAGCAGTCGTTAACGCCGGCCCAAGAGCCCTCATAGTCGCTGACATGCCGTTCCTGAGCTACGAGGTCAGCAGGGAGGAGGCGGTCAGGAATGCCGGGGTCATGCTTAAGGCGGGGGCGGATGCCGTTAAGCTGGAGGGAGGTCTCGAGGTTGTGGATAGGGTTGAAGCGCTTGTTAAGGCGGGGATCCCCGTAATGGGTCACGTAGGGCTTAACCCCCAGAGGTACTTAGTCGTGGGTGGGTATAAGCTGAGGGGGAAGAGGGCGGAGGACGCCGCGTCGATAATCGAGGCTGCTAAGGCTCTCGAGGATGCGGGCGCCTTCTCGGTCGTAATAGAGAATACCGCCAGAGAGGTCGCTGCCGAAGTCACTAAGGCGCTTAAGATACCGACGATATGCATAGGCGCCGGCCCGGACTGCGACGGGCAGATCCTAGTTATCCACGATGTCCTAGGAATAAATCCGGAGCCGCCGCCCTTCGCCCGCAAGTATGCGGACCTATACAACATCATGAAGGATGCTCTCGGGAGGTACGCTAGCGACGTTAGGTCAGGTAGGTTCCCGTCTGAGGGGGAGTTCTGGAGTATGAGTGAGGGTGAGTTAAGAAAGCTGCGCCAGATTCTTAGGGTGTCGAACTCAGAAGCTAAGGGTTAGCTTACTCCTAGCCAGCTCATCAAGCCTTCTCAACACGTGCTTAACGCACTCCTGAAGGTTTGAGTTATTGTCAAAGCCCTCAAGCAGCTGCTTAAGCGCCTCCACTGGCTTCCCCTTAAGACGCTCTACAGCGTTGACTAACTTGGGCATTGCCCGGACGACATTATCGACTATCGTTATGCTTGCCGCCCTAGCGGTTCTCGAGAGCGGGTTAAGGTCTACCGCTATTACGGTCTTACCTAACTTTCTTAACGCCTCCGTCCTATCCCCGTCCTCAAGCGGCACTAGGACGACGTCAGCCACGAGAATCCCGCGGGGGCTCACCCTCCTCCGCTCACTCTCAAGCTCAGGTATAGTTGCTGTAGCGTCATCAACCCCCAGCACGGTCTTAGCGCCGCACCTCCTCAGAACATCCGCTATCTTCCTTACGCGCTCTTCGGTCCTGTAGAATAGGTTAACCTCGATCAACGCTCCTGAAGCTTCAGCGAGCCTAACGACATCCTCAGGAACTAGGGCAGCTACATTGCCGTTAACGGAGATTACGGGGTGCTTGGCCAGGAGGAGCGCGGCGGCAGCCGCCTCAATAGCTCTCTCAGCAGGTTCAATGGTCCTCTCACCGATCAGGTAGTCGAAACACTCCCCCCGCCCATGCGCTATTAAACCGGCTACGGCGACGTACCCCTCCCTAAACCCTCTAATTAGCTTCTCCCTTATCATTAAGGACTCGTACCTTGGGTGGCTCTTAGGTATGTGTAGGGGTGGTTCGCTCAAGTACTAAGCACCGTAGCTCTCTCAGCAACAGGCCCTAATACCTTAACCCTCCCGGCACACGCTAGCTTGTTTGAAGCGCGGGCACTCCCCAGCAAGTCAGCAACCTCGTCGGCGCACTCACTCCCAGCGAATACTGCTAGGAGCGACTTCTTAACAAAGTAGCCGAGAACGCAACCCCTCCTAACCAGCCT
>JAMOVB010000111.1 GCA_027061705.1 Desulfurococcales archaeon | reverse complement strand
TACCCCGAACATGCTGATCGCTATCTTAAGCTGCGTCCTCCTGTCGTAGCTATCCTCACGCGTTATCAAGGCGTCTATAAGGTCTTCAATACCCAGTGCCTTGAGCACTGCTACTGCGGTGTCCCTACTCCTAAGCGTGACTATCACTACCCTGCAGCCGGACTTACGCAACTCCGCAATCAAGGATCTGAGCTCGGGATCTCTCTTAACCTTCCTAGCGCTCTCCAGCTCCATTCTGCGGACTTCGGACTCAAGCCTCCTAGCAAGTTCGCTGTTATGTGACGCGAGCCTCGCGAACGCTTCAGCGACCGGGATGCCGTCGGCGTTTATGCCCAGCTCCTTAAGCCTGCGTCTTGCGTAAGCCCAGTCTATGTCGGGCTTTACAAGCGTCCCGTCGACATCCAGTATCAGTAGCTTAAGCGGCACGAACATTACCTCCCCCTAAACACTCACGATGCCGGCAGTCCGGGGTAGGAGTTGGGGTTTCAGCTTAAAGAACTTACTCCTCAACAAGGCCGCCGCGTTACGCGTCTGAAATAACCTTATAACCTACCTTCTACCTAATAGTAGGGTCTTTATTGGCATGTGAATTAAGGTGGTAGTCGTGGCCGCTGCGACGACCCCGCCTAGCGGTAGTGGGGGTGTTGAGGCGCAAATCAAGCGCATGGTTGAGGAGGGTGTTGAGGTCTTTAAGTGCCCTAACTGCGGCGCCCCCATAGAGGTTACGCCGGACAGCCTCGTCATCAGGTGCCGGTACTGCGGCTACATAGAGTATAGGGACCCGGGGTTCGAGGTCCTGACGTTCCCATCCATAGGTAGGGAGAAGATAGAGGAGATATTCTGGCGGAGGATGAGGGAGGATGCCGACATGAGGAAGTTCGTTGGTGAGTTAAGCATAGACTCGATCCTAGAGCTCTACGTGCCGTATTACGTGGTCCCCTACGACGCCCAGTACTTCTTTGTGGGTGAGCGGACTGAGGTCAGGACCTCGGAGATGGTGTCGATAACTATCGGAGGTAGCGGCAGCCAGACCGTTCCGACAACCGTAACTAAACGCGTTAAGGTTAAGGACAGCGGGAGCTTAAGCTCGGTTGAGGCTATCCTAGCTAGGAGGCATGTTGAGGAGTTAGGTGTTAAGGAGCTCACAACGCAGGTCACGCAACTTGACCTCAGTAGCGCAGTCCCGGCTAAGGAGTATGACTGGAGGAGGGAGTCCACAGCGGTTATGGGGTTCGACATAGAGCCAAGGGAAGTCCCGCTCCTAACTAAGGACGTCGTCGCTGAGAAGATTAAGAGGTGGGTTAAGCGGAAGTATAGGCTGGAGAAGATAGACGTTATAGTGTGCAGGGTTAACGTAAAGGACTTCAAAGCCGTGCTGGTCCCGCTCTACATAGTTACTTACAGGTTTAGAAACGCTCTATACTCCATAGCTTTCTCAGGTGTTGATGGCAGGCAGCTTGTGGCGCTTGAGCCCATGCTGCCAGGCTACATGATGCTCTACGTGGGCGGGGCTGTGGCATCCATATTCGTGGCCGGCGCCCTGATCCCGCTCTCCCTAACCTTCTCGGTATTCTCGCTACTCGGCACCGGCGTGCTGACCTACGTCGCCTACCACCTGATTAGGAAGGCCCTAGGGGGTGTTAGGTTTGAGCGGTGAGGGCCTCACCGTCCTTAAGTGCCCGTACTGCGGCTCCGAGTTTAAGGTTCCGGAAGGCGTCCTAACGGCGACCTGCCCGTACTGCGGCTACACCTTCCACATTAAGACTGGCGAGAAGCTTGAGGAGCACTACTACTTCAAGATAGTCTTCAGCTCCAGCAGGGGTTTTGAAAGGCTGCTTAAGTTCATAGAGAGGAACTTCGGGGCGCCGGCAGACTTCATAACGTCTGCCGAGCTTAGGTCAGCGACACTCCACTACATACCGATCCACGCAGTCCACGCCGAGGCTGAGGGCGAGTGCATATATAGCGAGGGCTTCTGGTTCTGGCGGAGGTCCTATGAAGGCGACTTCTATGAGGTTAAGGACTACTTCATATTAGGGAATAGGGAGCCGTGGTTCGCACACATGCTTGAGAAGTTCAGGTTCGGGCTCAGAGGTAGGGAGTACTTCAAGCCTAAGCTACTGAAGATAGGGAGGTACTACAGGGTCGAGGTGAGTAAGGAGGAGGCGATCGAACGCGCGCGTGAGCGTGTGGTGGAGGACCTTAGGAAGGATCTTAAGACCGGGTGCGCTGGGGAGGAGGTGGTGAAGGAGGTTAGGACGGAGTACCTTGGCGTGACCCACTATCCGATCTGGGAATTCAGGTATGGGTATAAGGGGCTTGAGATGAAGGCGTTGGTCGACGCGAGCTCGGGGAGAACGCTCTACGCTGAATATCCTCAGACATCTAAGGCTAGGGAGGAGGCCGGCGTAGTCGCGGGCCTGCTGATCGGTCTGGGCGCGGTCGGCGGTGCGTTGAGCGGCGCTGCCTTCTTCGGAGAGGGGTTCGCAGCTGGCGCTGCGGGTGTTGGCGCGGTCCTAGGTTTAATCGCCGCGATACCTGCGTTGAAACACGCGTTTGAGAAGGTTGCTAAGGCGTCAGAAAGGCTTGAGGACTGGAGCCTTAACCTCCACCTAAACGTTGATGAGCTTTACGGGATACTTGACATTGAGCTATAGCTCCCGCTCAAGGTAAATAGTTTTTACCTTGTCTTGAGTATTCTTCGAGGTGGGGACGTATGCCCTCAAAACTTGATAAGGGCGTGATGGATCTATTCTTTAATCCAAGGTCAGTCGCGATAATAGGGGCGTCGATTAAGAAGGGCACTGTGGGCAGAGCCTTAATGGAGAACGTTAAGGCGAGGTTTAAGGGGAGGATCTACCCCGTGAACATAAAGTATGACGAGGTCCTAGGCCTGAAGTGCTATAAGTCGGTGTTAGACCTCCCTGAGACCCCGGATCTCGTCGTAATAGCTGTGCCTGCTAGGGTCGTCCCGAAGGTTATGGAGGAGTGCGGTAGGAAGGGCGTTAAGGCAGCCATAGTGATTAGCGCCGGGTTTAAGGAGGTTGGTGAGGAAGGCGCTAGGCTTGAGAGGGAGTTACTCGAAGTCGCTAGGAAGTGGGGCATCAGGTTCATAGGGCCTAACTGCCTTGGCATATATGACGCGTGGACAGGCCTAGACACGATATTCAACCCCAACGACAGGCAGGATAAGCCGGGGCCGGGCAACGTTGCCCTAATATCGCAGTCTGGGGCGTTGGGTGCTGCCATACTAGACTGGCTTGCTGAGGCGGGCGTCGGTATGAGTAAGTTCATAAGTTACGGCAACGCCGCCGACGTGCAGGAGTGGGAACTCATAGAGTATTTGGCGGAGGATCCGAAGACGGAGGTGACAATGGCCTACATAGAGGGGGTTGCCGACGGCAGGAAGTTCCTCGAAGCTCTTAAGAAGGCAGCATCACTCGGCAAGCCTGTCATAGTGCTTAAGGCTGGGAAGTCTGAGAAGGGTATGAGGGCTGTAGCCTCTCACACAGGCTCGCTGGCAGGCCAGTACGCGGTGTATGAAGCGGCCATAAAGCAGTTCGGCGGCCTGCTGGTTAACGAGCTTAATGAGATGGTAGTTGCCGCTAAGACCCTCTCATGGCTTCCGACGCCTAAGGGAGATAGGATAGCGATCGTTACTAATGGCGGGGGCGCCGGCGTACTAGCTACCGACGCTATAGAGTTGCTCGGGCTTAAGGTGGCAGACCTCTCCGAAAGCACTAGGAAGGAGCTCAGAGAGAAGCTCCCGCCGGCCGCCGCGGTCAATAACCCTGTCGACGTGCTCGGAGACGCGCCTCCGGAGAGGTATGACGCGGCTCTAGATGCTGTGATGAGGGATGACGGCGTCGATGCCGTGCTCCTCATAAGCATAATGCAGTCGCCAGCGTACGACCCGCCGGGAGTTCTCAAGGCGGCTAAGAAGGCTGTGAGCAAGTACGGCAAGCCCGTGGTCATGGCGGCACCTGGAGGGAGGTATACTGTGGACAAGCTGCTTATGTTCGAGCGTGAGGCTAGGATACCTTCGTTTAGGACACCTGAGGAGGCTGCTAAGGCGCTAACGTATTTAGTTAGGTGGTCCCGCATACGTAATAGGATGAAGGGAGGATGATAGCTCACGCCGACCTCCACATGCATTCAGTAGCTAGTGACGGTGAGGCACACCCCAGAAGTATTTTGAGGCGTGCTAGGGCTGCGGGGCTTTCAATAATATCAATAACGGATCACGACACCTTCGCGGGCTCGGTAGTGGGGCTTAGGGAGGCTGTTGACGGTGTCCTCCTAATCCCAGGTGCTGAGTTCAGAACGCTCTGGGGCGACGTGCTGGTGCTCTGCCCCGAGCCGATACCCTTGATTAGGGATCCCTACATGCTCAGAAGCGTTGCCAACGACAACAACTGCGTGCTTATCCCTGCCCATCCCTTCGACATAATGCGGTTGGGTGTCGGGTGGCGTGTTAGGGAGCCTCTATGGGACTGCGTGGAGTGCTTTAACATGGGTAGCGACCCCGTAACCAATGCGGTTGCTGCTACCTACTGCAGGCTTAAAGGCATTAGAGGGCTGGCGAACAGCGATGCTCACGTGTTGAGGATGATTGGGGGGTGCAGGACGTTAATAGAGGTTAGTGGGTTAAGTGTTGACGACGTTTTAGAGTCCATAAGGAGGGGTAGGCTTGACCCAAGGCCTGGATACTCACTAGTAGGCCTCGCCACTAAGTTCGTGTGGGCCCTTAAGAGGAAGCTCAACGGCATACGCAGGCCTCACGTTGACGAGTCCCTATACCTTAAGGCAGGGCGTCATACCCCGCCCCCTCTTAAGGCGGGAGAGCATTAGCTCAGCACGATCCCTCCTAACTATTATGATTCCCTCATCACGTAGCCTAGCCACCTCAGCCGCCAGCCTCTCTTGAGACTCCCACTGGCCGTAGAGAGAGCCCCTACCTATCAGTTTGAAGAGCCTCCTCCTAAGCCACTCGGGTATCCTCCCTGGCGGCTCCATAGCGTAGGGCGTTCCCGGCAACGGCAGGAATACGTGGGCGTGCACGCGCCCGCCTAGGGAGACAACCTTCTCGATATGCCTTAGAGTTTCCTCTATGTCCTCCCCCTCCTCATGCGGCAGGCCGAAGATGTAGTCCACGTCAGCCCTGAAGCCTGCCTCCGTGAGGAGTTCGACGGCGTTTATAACGTCCTCCGGCGTGTGACCCCTATTCATCTCCTTGAGTAGCCTAGCCGACCCCGACTGAGCACCCACTATGACCTTCTTATTGTCAACCCTACCCTTAAGCAACTCGACGGACTCCTCAGTAACGAACTCAGGCCTAACTTCGGAAGGGAACGCCCCTAGGAAGACCCTAGCGCCTTCACGGCGGAATTCCTGCAGCGCTGTGATTAACTCGTCCACAGCGCTTAGGTTCGGCGACCTGCCTTCAGACCCGTACGCCAAGGCGTTGGGGGTTATGAAGCGGAGGTCTCTAAGCCCATGCGCCCTTAGAATTCTGACATGCTGAGTAACGTTCTCCAAGCTCCTATGCCTATGGAATGCCCCAAAGGAGTAGCTCACCTGACAGTACTTGCAGGCGTGGGGGCAGCCCCTAGTTATCTCTATAGGGTTGAACATCCTGTGGGCGACTGCGAAGGCCGGGAACCTGTCCAGATTTTTGAGAGGGTTTAAACCCTTGACCACGGGCCTCCCGTCCTCGAGGTACGCTATCCCCCTCCTAATGCCTTTAGGGTCCCCACCATCGGCTAGCCTACCTATGAATTCCGTGAATGTCTCCTCAGCGTCACCTAGGAACACTATTTCGAAGCCAAGCGATATTAGCGTGCCGTAGGGGTCTCCAGTGGCGTGCGGGCCTCCAGCAACGGGGATCGCCCCGAATTTCCTGGCCGCACGCACGGCGTTGAGGATGTCGCCTAGCATTGCAGGTAGCTCCGGGGTTATTAGTGTCTGACCGTACACTACGGTACGTGCGTGCTGCCGTGCTTCGGCAATGGCTTGCGGAACATCCTTAACGGGCGTGACCACAACCGCGATGTCCTTACTGAACACCTTCTCTATGGCGCCGACTAGGACGTTAACACTGTACTTCAGCCTTCTGCCGTAGCCGAATACTACCGCCACGCTATGGCGTGGTGAGGCGCTCACGAGTAATCACCGCTCGAGGGCGTGTCGCTAAAGCCCGCCTCACATCACAGCGCGCGGCTCAGATACGACCGCACCGCTCATCCACGTATTCTTGATTGCTCCTCAACGCTTAAATCCGCGCCTCCCCAACGGAAGGCTCCCTAGCGGATAGGAAGCCTATACCAGTGATTATATTCGCTATGAAGATTATAACTAGGGTTGCCAAGAGGCCTGCAGCGGTGAGCGCGAGCGCGTGGTGGGCAACCATACCCCCCTGGAGAGCTGGTGCTGCCGTAAATGCTGCCAGTACCGCCGCTATGAGAGCGATTACGTTAAGGCCCATACCTATCTTTATCATTACGGAGCCGTAGTAGCTCCCGGCTTGGTAGAGCGCTACGAGCGTCATTATGTAGAACGCTAGGTAGATCGCCGATGCTAGCATGCTGGTTACAGCCCCGGCCATACCCACTGCGGAGGATCTTATGGCCATCATGAGCTCTTTAGAGAGCCTCTCCCCAAGAGCCGACGCTGGCGACGCCCCTGTGGTGGTGAGGGGGTTGCCGAGCATTGTTGAGAACTTACTCATAATGGGAGCGACCGCCGACGCCAGCATTGCAAGACCTGCGAACGCCAACACTATAGCTACTATACCTACGATCCCGGCCGCGACCCACGCCCCCCTCCTCTTGGATCTGCCCTCAACCAACCACGCTATGGGAAGTAGGACCGCCCCTATAAGGCCGACGTAGGGTATTGCCAAGATTATGTATGAGACGCCTAAGAACGTCTTACTCACCGATACCCACCCTCACCGAACCTCGAGCCGCAGGCTAAGGGGTTACGTCGCAGCGAACGTAACATGGTCTCCGCAATAATACCCGTCAATAAGGAATTAAAGAGTAGCGGTGGCGAAACCGCTTAATTACGTTACTCAAAACTGCTTTAGTGGTGTGTGCTTGGTAATGGATGTAGATGCGCTCAAGCGCGAGGGGCTTCCCGAGAAGCTGGTCTCGCTGCTTAGGGAGAGGGGCATCAGAACGCTGACCCCGCCTCAGGAGCAGGCGGTGCGTGCCGGCCTGCTTAAAGGGCGTAACGTTCTCGTTACGGCACCCACGGCTAGCGGCAAGACGCTTGTGGGCGAGCTAGCGTTACTTAGGGCGGCGTTGGAGGGGCGCATAGGGGTCTACGTAACCCCGTTGAAAACCCTTGCCAGCGAAAAGTATGGGGAGTTCAGCTTCTGGGGCAGGGCAGGCATCTCCGTGGGGATCAGTACGGGGGACTATGACGAGCCGGGCGAGTGGTTAGGGAGGTACGACATAATAGTCGCTACTTACGAGAGGTTCGACTCCATTCTAAGGCTTAAGCCCTCATGGCTCGCCCGCGTAGGCGCCCTAGTCATAGACGAGATGCACATGGTTGGAGATAGGGATAGGGGACCCATAGTTGAGCTGATCGCCGTGAGGAGCTCTAGGATGGGAGTGCAGCTAGTGGGT
>JAMOVB010000110.1 GCA_027061705.1 Desulfurococcales archaeon | reverse complement strand
CCCACCCTGGCCGGGCCTCCGCAGGAGTAGGTTAGCGGGCGCCGTCGCGGAGCTCGCCGAGCTCCTCAGCTTCTGCAGGGACTTAGGCGTCGACGCGTGGGTCCTCACGTACTTCGGCTACCTCGGCAGGGTCGGCAAGCACTTAAGTAGGGTTGCAGAGTCGGCCGTCGTGGGTATAGACCCGCACGTCAGGGGGGCTAGGAAGGCCCCGCACAGGCTGGTTAGGGACTACGGCCTCAGGAGGGTTGCTTTAGGCCTGCTCGACGCTAGGAACACTAAGGCGGAGAGGGATCGTGAGGTCAGGTCGGCCGTTAAGGCTGTCCTCAGGGCGGGTGCTGAGGAGGTCTACGTAGGCAATAACGCCCCCCTTGACTTCCTCCCCGAGCCCGTCGCGGCTAGGAAGCTCAGGAGGTTGGGTAGGGCTGTGAGTAAGTTCTTCGGGGGTTGTGAGTGATGGTGTGGCGTGAGGTTATGCTACCGGCGCTCCCCACAACCGTCATAGGCTCTTACCCAAGGCCTAAGTGGCTTAGGGAGTTCATCAAGGGCTTTAGGGCCGGGAGGTTTAAGGAGAGGCACATGCGTGAGGCCTTCGACGACGCGGTCGTCGCCGTGGTTAGGGATCATGAGGAGGCGGGCGTGGACATACCGAGTGACGGCGAGATGAGGAGGGATGAGATGGTCGAGTACTTCGCCGAGCGTATCGAGGGGTTCAGGTTCTACGGCCCCGTGAGGGTGTGGGGCAACCACTACTTCAGGAAGCCCGCCGTCGTAGCCCCCCTGAAGTACAGGGGCCCCATGACCGTGGACGAGTACCTGTTCTTAAGGAGGGTTGCTAGGGCCGAGGTGGTTAAGGTAACCATAACCGGCCCCTACACCATAGCCGACTGGTCGTTCAACGAGTACTACGACAGTAAGGAGGAGCTGGCCTTCGAGCTCGCTAAGATAGTGAATAGGGAGATTAAGGAGCTTGAGAAGGCCGGCGCCCTGTACGTCCAGGTGGACGAACCCGCGCTGACGACACACCCGGAGGAGATGGAGTGGGCTGTGCAGGCCGTTAACAAGGCAGTCGAGGGCGTCGGGATTAAGGTCGGGCTACACGTATGCTACAGCGACTACAGGGTGTTAAGGCCCTACTTCGACGAGCTTAGGGTGAGTCAGTTCGCCCTAGAATTCGCTAACAGGGGCTTCAGGGACTTGAGGGTTGTTAAGGGCTTGAGTAAGGAGCTAGGGTTCGGCGTAATAGATGTGCATAGCAGGAGGGTTGAGGAGCCTGCCGAGGTGGCGAGAGCTATCAGGAAGGTGATGAGGTACGTGAGGCCGGAGTGCCTCTACATAAACCCAGACTGCGGGCTGAAGCTACTTCCAAGGCATATCGCTAAGGCTAAGCTCAAGGCGATGGTTGAGGGCGTCAGGATCGTTAGGAAGGAGCTCGCGAGGAAGGGCATTGAGCGAATCCCGTTAAGAAGGGATTTAGTTTGTAGCGAGTGAGGCGGCCGGCCACGGACTGAGAGGGTGTTGATCGCTATATTCTCGATCAACGACCAATAACTTCAAAACAATTTTCGTCAACCCATAACCCAATAGCGCGGGCTTGATCTCAAACATACCCCACGCCAATCGTGCGGGTATAAGTAATAGATAAAGGAGTTACGGGTAACTTATGGCGGGGTTCTCCTATGGTGTCACGAGACCCTCACACACTGCCGGCAGACCTGCTGGGTGCTACGTTAGTAGCTCTATTGCTTGTAGCGATAGTAGCGCCTACCGAGCTCGCGTGCATCACGGCGTCCGCAGGCCCGGCACCGCCGCCAAACGCCTTAAGGTTTAGGGTGGTACTCCTTAAGGCCTCGCAGGTACCCCCGCTATTAGGGGCTAGGGTCGGGAGCCTCCACCTAGCTGTGCCTGTGGACGGCAGGCTAGTCCCCGGCTACGTATTCGTACTGCCTAGGAAGGTCATCAAGACAGTCATAGCTGAGTCCAATAGAACAACGTACGTACCGGTTATCGGGGAGGACCGCGTGAAGCCTAGCGACATACTAGTGGCTGTGGTTCCGCAGCCCCCAGCGACCAGCGGCTCGAGCTTCAGCGGGGTTCTCCACATATTCAAGTCCAAGGCAAGCGCCCTCATACCCACGGCCTCCGCGTGGGGCAGGACGTACGCTAGGATGGGGCTACATCTACGTGTAGGTCTTGCCGTCCCTCAGGGAAGCCCGGCCGTAGACCTGGCTTCAGGCAGGGTGTTAAGGCTTAGGAGCGGGCTGGGGTTCATCATATACTTCGATAGGAGGACATCCTACCAAGCACAGCCTGCCGATGCCGGGATCCTCAAAGCGCTCGCGAGGGCTGTCGGCCTCGGCAAAACCGTTCAGAGCCTGCTGAGTCCCGAGCACCTTAAGGTGCTTAGGGAGCGTCTGGCGAGGCTGGTTGGGGAAGGGAGGATTGAGCTACTGGGTGTTCAGGAGTTCGTGGGCGGCGCTACCTCCCAGAGGCTTCGAGGCGTTAAGTTGCCTGAGAGCTTAGTGGGCGGCGGCGGAGGCGGGTCAGGCAGCTACTACAGGTTCTCAGTAATCCTTGCTCAGAATAAGGTTCTCAGCGGGGCGCTCGATAAGACCCTGTACCTAGGTCCGTACGTGTATAACGCCGGCCTCATGATTAGGGCGAAGTCCGCCGGCAGCGGCTCGGCTTACGTTGAGGTTAAGGTCACGGTGTGGAGGGTTAGGCTGTCGAGCTCGAGCCCCAGCGGCGTGGTTAGGGAGGGGGTCGTAGGGAGCTACGATGAGTACTACGTAGTGGGGACCTCGCCCGTAGACATAATGGTCTACCCGATGACTGACTACCCCTCAAGCAAGCTTGAAGCTGAGGTTAAGGTGATCCCGGTCCTCGGAAGCGTTAAGGTCCTGCTCGCCACGTTCTGGATTGATAAGAAGTACCCGACAATGCCGATACCGGAGACCCGCGAGGGTATTCAGATCTTGTCAACGGGTATAGCGTCGCTCGGCGATTACTACACAGGCACGGTCCCGCCGGCGTTCCAGCCTGCGAGGGCCTCCCAGCACGTTAGGGCAGGAACTAGCCTCAGCCTAGGGCTGCAGTGGTGGGCCCCGATGAACCTCAGCTTTAGTTACGGCGTCATGAACGGCGTTTACGTCGACAGCGGGTCGCCGACGCACATGTACGTCGATATATGCCTTAAGAACGTTGGCGGGACACCCCACAGCGGCTCCGTATACCTCTACGTTAACGGCATGCTCGTAGGGGGGCAGTACGTCACGCTACAGCCACAGAGCTTCGGGCACGTGGACTTCGAGGTACCGATTACGGAGTTGCTCCAGCTGTCTAAGTGGAGTGGGGGCGGCTTAGTTACCGTGGCCACAACGTTCAAAACGACCGATATTGAGCTACTCGCCGACGCCGTAATCGTGTTCAAGTACGCTCCGGAGGTATGGAGCCCTAACGACATGAACTCCTGGTCCAGCAACCCGTCGGCAGCAGGTAAGGTTGTGTTCTACCAGTCGTCAGGCTCCTCAATAGTTTCGAAGGCATCCATAGTCGTCCAGTCCACCTACACTAAGGCGGTGCAGGATAACCGCATAACGGTGCTTGAGGAGGTTTCAGTAACTCCCAGCGCGTCGAGCGTGCGTGAGACCACGCTAAGCGTTAGGGTCACTAAGGACTTCTTCAACACTCTAAGCGATTACTCCGGATTCGTTAAGACGGGCAGTAAGTTCAGGAACTCCGTGAACCGCTACCTAGGGCTGGCCGCCACCGCACACTTCCTAATATCGACTGGTATCGAGATAGCCTCGCTAGTAGGTGTGACGCTTCCGGAGTGGGTTGGAGGGGCCGTGTTCGTGGCTGGGATAATCATAGATATAATTAAGGCGGCGGAACCCGGCGCCAGCATAACTAAGTCCGTGTCAGGTAACTACGTAACGATATCCGTGCGCTGGAGCCCCGGCTGGAGTAGCAGTAAGTGGGTTCAGCTCATGCTCGGGCTGGGGGTAACGCAGTCATCGATCGGGTTCAGAACCCTCTGGGTCAGCACTAACGTGGGTGGTGTGTGGATCCTTAAGCCAACGCCTGTTAAGGTAGTGGTTGTCAGTAAGTACTTCGGTGAGGGGCAGCTCATAGAGCCGCCGGGCTTCTACGGCAGCAACGGCGGTGGTGAGGGCGTGTGGTACGGCTGAACGCGGTTTTTGCGAAGCACTTAATACCGGTGGCGGGGGGCGTGGCTGCCCCCCTAGCCTTCGCGCTAATCTTTAAGTGGGCCGTAACGTCCTTCGAGACCCTCAGGCTCGGGTACTACCTGGTTCTGGCCGTGTACCTAACGTCATTGGCTGTCGTAACTATAGTGCAGGCCGTAATGACGGCCTACTACCGGCTCAGGCTTGCCGGATTAGTCAGGCTCAACAGCGTGCTGAACTCAGCGGCTAACTCCGCCCTAGTGGTAGCGCCCGTGCTCGCCGCCGGCGCCGCTGCCCTAACCCTAACGCCCTTCATAGGGAGGCCCACCCCAACGGCCTACAAGCTCTTCGCAATTAGCGTGGCCTACGCGTCCATACCCTACATGGCCGCGGCCCTCGCCTGGTTTCTGATGCTCCCCGCCCTGACGCTGGCGGCCATCACGTGCCCTGGCGGGGGCCTTAGGGCTAGGGCGTCATGCATGTTCGGAGCGGTTAGGAGGTTCTGGGTTAGGAGCGTCGGGTACGTACTGCTGGCATGCCTCCTCGGTGGTTGGGCGGCGACCCTGGTTAAGCTTGCCGTTCGGGCGGGGCCCCAGCCGCTCAGATCCTACGTCCTGCCGACGAGCATAACTGATTGGAGGCTTCATGAGCTCCTGCTCAAGTACGTCCCAACGTATGGGGATTTGATAGGGACTGCCGCGTTCATGCTTGTCCTAACCCTACTGACGTCCTACGGGATTGCCAGGGGTGTTAGGGGGTGTGGCCGTGCGTGACTTCCTCCTTCCTCCTCCGCTCCTTATGCTCGCGCTTCAGCGGCAGGACCTTCCTGTAGAGTATCCATAGGATTAGGGCGAAGGCTATGCTGGCTAGCGATGAGAATAGGACGTCCTGCGTTGTTTTCGAGAGGACCGACGCTAGGACCTCCCTAACCGTTATTACGAAGCCTACCTCAGCTATGCTGACTAGGTACATCTCAGGCCTTCTGTAGGCCGCTATTATGCTCCGTATGAGCTCGACATACACTATGAGCAGGAATATGTCGTTCATTATGAGCTGGAGCTCGGCCGTGCTGCCTACGGAGTAGGCCCTCATAATGTCCCTAGCTAGGAAGAACGTCGTGAGGGCTATGAGTACGGAGAGGGACGCTATTATGACGGTCTCGACAGCGAGTACTAAGCCCCTCCCATACCTAACTAAGTACTTAATGAACTCCTTCTCACGCCTGCTGTGTTCCGTCACATGAACACCTCATTAAGGGCGCGGATTCAAGCCATCAGCACTAATTCTATCATCAGCCGGCGGTATTTAAGATTGCCGGGCGTCAAGCTTAAGCAGGAAGACACCGACCCTAAACCCAGCCTCACCGCCGGCCGGCTCGAGAACCTCCTCGAGATCGACCTTGAAGCCCATGGACTCAGCCACGTAGGCCAGGTCCTCAACCCAGTCCCTCACGCCGCAAGTCCCGCAGAAGCTCCCGGTAAATAAAACCTTCAGTAGGTAGAGGCCCTTACCGACAGACTCTACAGCTACCGGCTTGGCCTCAGCCTCCGGCACCCTGTACCTGTTGTACCTGTCGATAATCCTCGCCACGACCTTGAGGACGTGGTCGGGGACCTCACCAACAAGCTTCACATCCCTCACATCAACCCGCGATTAAACCACCCCACATGTTTTCAATCCCTAACCGGCTTAATTAGATTTGCAAGCCGGGCGACGCTGCTTAGAGTTCGTTAAATCTCCGTTGAATCATTGTTCAATTGTTTATTCGGCAATTAAGATAATGGAGTTAACAACGATTAGTTACTCAACGTAATCGAGTAAACGACAATATTACACGTAACCCGTTATCAGGTTAAGTAAACCGTATAAGGACCCACCACCAATTAGTTACTCGGGAGGTTGATTCGCATAGCTGAGAATAGAGGCTCTCAAGAGAGGGGGTCTGAGGCCGGGGCGCGTGGGAAGTACCTCGCAGCGCCGGAGCTTGACTACCTAGTAGGGCGTGTCCCTCCGAACTACGTAGTGCTGATTAAGGGCGACCCCGGAACCGGCAAGACCTCCTTCACACTGTGCAGCGTGTGCAGGAACATTAGGGCGGGGAGTAAGGCACTCTACGTAACGACTAACGAGTCGGTCGACAAGCTCAAGCAGGTGGCGAGGAGCCTCGGGTGCGACATGGACCGCAGGATCGCTGAGGGGAGGGTTAAGGTTGTTGAGTGCCCGACCATAGGTGATGAGTACCTCATAGAGCTGATAACTGAGGAGATCATGAAGGGCGTTATGGACGGCTACGACATCGTAGTTATAGACAGCGTAACCCCGCTCATGAGGATACTCGACACGTACGCTAAGAAGAGGGCGTGGCTCCACACAGTCATATATAAGATAGCGTCAATGCGAAACGTGAACGTATTCCTCGTTTGCGACACCCTGCGGAAGGATGATGCCGACGTAGCGCTCCTCGAGTACCTGGCGGACGTTGTCATAGCGCTGGAGTATAGGCAGGAGTCCATATTCCCGAGGCGCTTAAGGATAACTAAGTTCAGAACCAAGCCAATACCCTCAACACCCGTCTACTTCACGCTCTCGGGGAGGGGCTTCACAGCAATAAACGTTGTTAACGAGGAGGAGGCGGAGAGGGTTAGGAATTCCAAGCCGCCGCTGAGGATTACGGAGGAGCCTGTGAGCAAGCTATTCGGCCAGGTAGTGCCTCCCGGGACGCAGATAAGCATAATAATCAAGCACCCCGCATCCGGCCTAGGCCTGCTCCACCGCTACCTGACCTTCAAGCTAGGGCTTGAGGCGCTCAGGAGGGACGGGCTGAAGCTAGGGCTCATATACTACGGGAAGGCCAAGCCGCACGCCATACAGGAGGAGGAGATACTGATGGAGGCTCTTCGAGACAGGTTCGTCGAGCTGCCGACCGACATAACGCTTAGGCAGATGCCGTGCTTCCTAATGAAGCGTGAGTGCGACCCTAGGGAGCTGTGGTTCCTAGTCGTGAGCGGGTGTGAGAAGCTTATCGAGACCTACGGGCTTAAGGGGCTTAACGAGATGCTTACGATGTACCACCTCCTCGACGCTAAGCTGGGGGTCACTACCCTAAGGGTGTTCAGGACTACCCCATCGACGCCCACGCCCCCGTCATCCATGATGACGTTAAGCGACATAGTCATTGAGGTAACGCTTAACGAGGAGCGCGGCTGCTACAACCTCCGCCTAGTTAAGGGCAGACACGCGTTGAGGCCGATAACGATCCTAGATACCGAGTTGAGCCACGCTGTGGCCGAGCTTCGTAAGGAGTTCATGAGGGTGTGGGAGGCTAAGAAAGCCTCCGAGGCCGGCGGGGGGTGATGGGGGTGTCGGGAGGCGATGAGGACTTGAGGAGCGAGTTGAGGAGGTACATAATGAGCAGAGCTCCCGGCATGCTCATGACGCTCAACATACATG
>JAMOVB010000109.1 GCA_027061705.1 Desulfurococcales archaeon | reverse complement strand
CCTAGGTTCGATCTCGGGGACCTCACCCAGCTGGCTTAGGACGTAATCCCTTATCGACTTGACGTCCGGTAGTTCGCGGGTGAGCCTGCCGTTCTCAAGCCACTTCACCATAATGTTCTCGGAGCACCTCCTCGAATCACACCCAAGTCTGACGAGCTCGTAATCCAGTGTGCCGCACTTGAAGACTGCCTTAGCGCCCGGCATCTTACCGCGTTTGGAGTAGGGTATCCATTCCCCGCCCTTCAGTATCTCAACTATATCCATACTCATGTCTATGGGGGGCGGGTACGTTATGGATGTCCCGACGCCGAAGCCGTCCACAACACCCCTCAGCTCAACCATCGACTTCTCGCTTATCCCCCCGCTGACCACTATCTTGACCTTACCCTCAACCCCCATCAGCTTGTACGCCCATCTTATCTCCTCCACGATCTCCCTCATGTCGCCGCGCCTGCTACGCGGCGTGTCGAGCCTGACTCCGTAGAGCCTGTCGCCGAGGGCCTCCACCGCCTTAACAGCTGCGAACCTCTCGTCGTTGAACGTATCTATGAGCGCTATCCTAGGTATCTCTTTCTCGAGCACCTCATCGTACGCTTTCCACGCCTTAACCTCATCACCGAAGACCAGTATTAGGGCGTGAGGCATCGTGCCGGAGGGCTTAACCCCTATGGTGTCTTCGTTAAACGCTCCTGAAACCCCGTCGACGCCCCCTATATATGCGGCCCTATCGAGCATCGGGGCTATGGCTGGATGCGCTCCCCTAAGCCCGAAGTAAAGGACTGTCTTGCCCCTGCTAAGTTTTTTGAAACGCGCCGCCCTAGTAGCTACTGACGTGTAGTGCCTTAGAATGCCTAGTAGCGGCGTTTCGTAGACACATATGTCGTAGTAGCGGCCCTCGACAATCATGACGGGGAAGTTACTACCTACTAGCGTGCCCTCCGGAAGCGAATACACGGTTAGGGGCTTACCCTGCAGGAGCTTGAGGGCCTCCTCAAGACCTGCGTAGACGCACCACTCGTAATTCCTCGGAAGCCTGCCAGTGTGTACCTCCATCCGCACGCGGACGTTCTCAAGTCCTTTCTCTTTAATTATCTTTAAAGTCCTAACGAAGTAGATGTCGGTTACCCGCCCGCTCAGTATGTCGTCCTCCGAGGCTACGTAAAACCTCAACCTAAGGTCACCGAGAACCTTTTGACGCGCTAGGATTAAAGATTGTTAGCTGGCCTCTAAGCCTAGATGCGTAGCGTTCAGGATGCTCGCGTTCTTAGGCTGCGGAGCCACTCCCTAATTACGTTCTTATCCTCCGCGCTGATTATGCCGAACGCCTCCAAATCCTCCAGCATCTCCTCAAATTCCTCGATTCCGTGTAGCTGGGCGGTCTCCTCAGTAACTTCCAGAACGTATCCCTCAAGATAAACGAACTCACAGTACTCGCCATTCCTTAGTGTTACAGATAGTGAGGGGGGAGAGAGCTCGTCTAAGGCCGTCCGGAGTAGGCAGTAGTCGCAGCCAGAGTACACGCGTCCCTCCTCGAGCGAGAGCGCTGGGGTAGCGTTGGCGCATAGCTCCCCACAGGAGTTAAGCAACCTCTCAGCGTTGTCCAGGACGTACCTCTCGATGTCCTCCGGCTTCATGAGCAACACCACCTAACTGGGTAGGGAGCGCCCTTAAACCACACTGCTAGGTATGCTGTCAGGTAGCACATACCTCTTTGGCTTAAGACCGTTTCTAGCTAGGATCTCCTTAACATGCGGGTACAGGAATACGACCTCCCAATCAACGTTTGCTAGTCTCTCATCAATCTCCGTCAGCTTAAGAACGAATCTCGCTATGTCCTCATCCTCGCTAAAGGATATCATAGCGGCCGCGAAGACCTCCTCCCCGGGTTCGAGGCCAGCCCTAATTAGATTACGTAGGGCGTCGAACTGCATGTTGAAGTACTCCTCACGCGCCCCCGTGAGTCGTCTAAACTCCCGCGGGGTTACACCCTTA
>JAMOVB010000108.1 GCA_027061705.1 Desulfurococcales archaeon | reverse complement strand
GAGGTTTTCGGGTGGTGAGTAGTTTATACTTTTTAAACCGTTTAACTCGATACGATGAAATCATATTACATTAAACCATGTAGTGCAGGGTAATATATTTTACATACTCCAATGAATTATTTATTGAGGCGGTACCTTGGGTGTTTGGAAGGGGCGTGACTTGGTTGAGATTAGATTCCACGGACGCGGCGGGCAGGGCGCCGTCACTGCGGCAAACATACTTGTGTCCGTAGCGTATAAGTCGGGCTTGTGGGGACAGGCATTCCCATTCTTCGGCGCTGAGCGCAGGGGAGCGCCGGTAATGGCGTTCGCCAGAATATCTAACAGGCGGATTAGGGTGAGGTCGATGATAAGATATCCAGACATCGTCGTAGTGCTTGACCCCATGCTGCCGAAGCTTGTGGACGTGCTGAAGGGGCTTAAGCCCGACGGCGTCGTAGTTGCTAACGCCCCGCGCAAACCGGACTACGTTAAGGGCCATGAGGTTTACTACGTGAACGCAAGCAAGATAGCGTTAGACCTAAACCTCGTTCTGGCAGGGTGGCCGCTGGTCAATACGGCGATGCTCGGCGCCCTAGCTAAGGTGCTGGGCTTCGACATAGGCGTTGTTGAGGAGGCGATTAAGGAGTACATAGGTGGTGAGAGGGGTGAGGTCAACGCATCCGCTGCGAGAAGGGCTTACGAGGAGGTGGTGAGGTGTGTCTGAGTTGAATCCCCACGGTAAGGTGCTCCCGATATCGAGGCCCGGCCCCGGCGTGGCTGGGAAGACGGGGACGTGGAGGGTTATGAGGCCGGTGTATGACCCATCTAAATGCGTTAAGTGCAGGCTATGCTGGCTATACTGCCCTGAGAACGTGATAGATGTTAACGAGGGTGGTGAGCGCTTCATAAGCATAGACTATGACTACTGCAAGGGGTGCGGCATATGCTCCTCCGTATGCCCCACAGGGGCCATTAAGATGGTTCCAGAGGGTGGTGCGTGATGGTGGTCAAGCCCTTAACAGGTAATTACGCGGCCGCGTATGCGGCAAAGCTCGCTAGGGTTAAGGTGGTCGCGGCCTACCCGATAACCCCACAAACAACGATAGTTGAGAAGCTAGCTCAGTTCATCGATAACGGCGAGATGGATGCGGAGATGATTAGGGTTGAGTCGGAGCATTCCGCACTGGCAGCGGCTTACGGCGCGGCGAGCGGCGGTGTCAGGGCGTTCACGGCGACGTCATCACACGGCCTGCTATACATGCATGAGATGGTGTGGTGGGTTGCTGGCGCCAGGGTTCCACTAGTAATGGTTATAGTTACTAGGACTATAGGGCCGCCGTGGAACATATGGTCGGACCACTCAGACCTTATGGATCAGAGGGACTCCGGCTGGATCATAATGATGGCCGAGCATAATCAGGAGGTGCTTGACGAGACTATAAAGATGTTCAAAATAACTGAGGATCCGAGAGTCTTCCTTCCCGGGATGGTGGGGCTTGACGCCTTCATACTCAGCCACACCACCGAGCCCGTCGACCTGCCTGGCCAGGAGCTCGTCGATTCGTTCCTACCACCGCGCAGGCAGCCATACATTATGAAGGCCGGCGACCCAATACTGATGGGTAACGTGCCCAGAGACCTTCACGACAACATGCGCATGCGTGAGGACATACATAAGTCGCTGGAGGAGGCTAAGAAGGTGATTCAAGAGGTCGATGAGGAGTGGTATAAGCTCACCGGACGCAGGTACGGAGGGCTTATCGAGTGCTACAGATGCGAGGACGCTGACCACTTCATAATCGGTATGGGGGCTTGGGTCGGCGACATGAGGGAGGCCGCAGATAGGCTTAGGGAGAAGGGCATTAGGGTCGGCGTGATTAAGGTTAGGTACGTCAGGCCGTTCCCAAGGGAGGAGCTGCTTAAGTGGCTTACCAACGCTAAGAGCGTGATAGTGTTCGACCGCGGCGTTTCTGCAGGGTCTGCAGGGCAGCTGTTCCTAGATGTCGCGGCGCACCTAATGGCTGCAGGCGTTAGGGTGCCGGTTAAGAACGTGCTCGCAGGCGTTACCGGGCTCGACGTCACGTACGAGGACATAGCTGACGCTGTGCTGAAGTCAGTGGCTGAGGTTGAGGAGACAGGCAGGTTCTCTACATTTATTGAATGGTATTACGGGAGGTGATGGGAATGCCGATCTCGATTAAGGATCTACCTAAGGAGAAGCTCTTCCTACCCGGCAACGCATCATGTCCAGGATGCCCGGAAGCTCTAGGGCTTAAGTACCTGACAATGGCGTTAGGGAGGAAGTTAATGATAGTCATACCGGCCGGATGCACTTCGATAATACAGGGTCTAGCCCCCGGAGGGGCGTTCGTATTCCCAACCCTCAACGTGCCGTTCGCATCCTCAGACGCCGTCGCCGCAGGGTTAGCCGCGGCTAAGAAGATCCTAGGTGAGGACGCCGTCGTTGTCGCGTGGGGAGGTGATGGCGGGACCGCCGACATAGGCTTCGCGACCCTCTCAGGCGCCGCCGAGCGTAACGACAACGTCATACACATATGCGTTGATAATGAGGCCTACATGAACACAGGCATTCAGAGATCCTCGCTAACACCATTCGGCGCTTGGACCACTACGACGTGGAGGGGTAAGAGGGAGAGGAAGAAGGAGCTCTCACTAATAATGCTGATGCATAAGATACCGTACGTAGCGACAGCCAGCGTCGGTTACCCGCTGGACTTCATCGAGAAGGTCAGGAAGGCGGCAAGCATCAAGGGCTTCAAATTCATACACCTCCACGCACCATGCCCAGTAGGCTGGAGGTTTGACCCAGCGAAAACCGTTCACGTCGCCAAGCTAGCGGTGGAGACTGGCATGTGGATACTCTTCGAAGCTGAGAACGGCAAATTAAGAATAAGCCCGCCGAGCAAACCATACGCAGACAAGTCAAAGAGGAAGCCGATTAAGGAGTACATAAGGTTGCAGGGCAGGTTTAGAACGCTTAGAGATGAGGACATAAGCATACTTGAGAAGATGGTTGACGACGCTTGGGAGACGATACTGAGGTTGGCGGAGCGTTAATCGAGACCCCTTAACTTCTTTTGGAACCCACTTTATTCCCACAAATCAAACACCAACACAAACTTCGCCAGAAAGACGCACAGCAATCGACACAGACGCGTAGACTGCCTGCTGAACCATCTACTTTTTAGCAACACCGCACTAGGAGATCAAACAATGACTAAATTACTGGAGATCTAACGAACCCCCGCACCCCTTAACTTCCTGTGGAAGTAATACTAAGACTATATGCATTGGAGTTTGTATAATATTTTAAAATAATAGAATAATGCTAAAAGAATGCTACTCTAAAACGCGGTTCAGATCTAGCCTTCATCTCAAAATTAATTATCAACTATTTTCTCTTTAATATTACATCTTCATATAGAGTATTTACCAACGCTTTTACGCATTCATCATAGGATTAGTCTAACTGCCCTCTCAGAGGAAGGTAGCGGGGGGAGGGGTTCGCGGGATGCCGGCTGATTTGCGAATTCGTGGGACCCCTATGGTTCCTTTGGAGTGGGTTTTCAGTCCCACTAGCTAAAGCGGGGGTTCTGGGTTCATGTACTTTCTTTTAAACGCATCTTCTAAGTCGACTCCTGTTAAGTTCGATACTGAGGCTAACCATGCGAGAACATCCGCTATTTCCTCCGCTATTGAGTCCCTATTCCCGTGTAGTAGTGCCTCCGCAAGCTCGCCGACCTCCTCAACAAGCCAAGTGAATGTTGCGTATAGGCCTCGTCTTGAATCTCGGCTGAAGTAGTACTTCCTCATTAGCTCCTGAACCTGCCTTAGCGTTACCTCCTCCGCCATGCTGTTCCCCGTAGGGTCTCTGGTTAATTATAAGTTTTTAAGTTTGGGAGGAAGTCAATTGACGGTGCTCTGATTGCCTGCCAGAAGGCATAGACGTAAGAAGGGTAGGGGGAGGAGGAAGACGACCGGGCCGATGACCGCTGCCGGTCTCGTGAGGTTCTTCGACGACGTTGATGCGAAGGTTAAGATATCGCCTTACGGCGTGCTCTGGATAGCCATAGGGTTTTCAGTACTTGTCGCCGCCCTAGGGTACATCGTTATGTTCGTGTTTAAGTAGCGCCTGTCCCACGCCACATAGCCTTTCACCCAATCCACCCCTCGATAGGTTCGCTAGCCACGCACTTAACCTCCCTCCCGTACCTATCCCTAGGCTTCATAAGGTGCTTGAATGACGATGGTGGTGGGAGGTATAGACCCTCAGAGAGCCTCCTACGCAGCTCCTCGGCATCGAACCAGCTTGCCGAGGTTCTGAAGCCGCATCTAGGGCACTTCATACCCCCGCCCCTACCTAAGGATTTCATCCTGGCGCCGCATCTAGGGCATCTACCCCTACGTAACTTACTCCTAATTAGGAACCTAACCAAGACATACTCAACATTTACTACGGGGCCCGCGCCCTCCCAAAGCCTTACGATGCCGCACACACGCACAGCATCGCCGGGTATGAGTGCTTGAAGAACCTTATGCAGGCCGCTCTCACGAAAGCCTGCGGCGTAGGTTTCCGAATCCCGGCCACGTATCCTCACGAGGACAGCCCCCCTCACAGCCTTAGGGGTGTCGCTAACCACCCCATCCACACATACTGACTGATAGGGTCTGATTTGCGATGCGTCCTTAACGACTAGGTGGTCGTTAGTGTGCTGGTTAGTCCTGAACAGCATCCACCCGGCAACCGGCTCTGCAGTTTTGATAATTGCTAACGCCCTAAGAAGCTCGGCAGGATCGTCTCCCCTAACCCCGTAGAGCACGGGGTCCGGCCCCTCCGGGCAGATCAGTGGCTCGCCGTCCTCGCCTACGTTAAGGTAGGTTCTCGTAGTAATCCTATCGAACTCCCTCACCGAGCCCGCATCGACGAACCTTGGTTTACCCCAGAATTTAGGGTCCCTGTAGGTCAGTAGTTCGTAGGTGCAGTCGCGGCCTTCAGGCCACCCTACGGCGGCCGCTGCGCCTACGATCCCACGCCCGCCATCCGCGTATGCGATGCTCTCATCGCACCTCGTAAGAGCTTCCCTAACGATATCCGCGGGTACGTAGTCGCTTACTGCCTTAGCATACATTGACTGTAATTCGCTTGGAACCTCGCCCTTAACAATCAGTATGCCGGGCTCGCTCTTGGGTCTGAAGCTGAACTCGCTGACGTACTCGTTAACAAGCTTTACTACCTCGTTAATCACGCGGTCGACGTCACTCTCCCGCACCGCTACGCGGATGGCTACCGCTCCGTTGCCGCGGGTTTTGAACGGTATTGCTGGGTCAAGTCTAACTAGGTTTGGGTAGTCTATGGGCTTGGCTATCCCCGAGCTTAGGAGCCTGTTGATGAGAATGTATGCTGCGTGTGTTGTGCACCCGCCTTCAGGCGAGTCTAGATCGTCGAGTCCTATGTGTAGGGCAGTAAAAATTAATTATCCCCTCTTAACGCTTGAACCTCTTCCCCTCAACAATGATCATGGTTAGCGTTGACCTGACCTTCGGTATCTTCCTAATCTTACTTGAGATTATCTCCTTAAGCGCCTCAGTAGTCTCCGCCTTAACCTTAGCGACTATGTCGTAAACACCGTACACTATGTACGCCTCAGTAACCCCTTCGATCTCGGACAGCGTTTGAAGCACCTCCTCCTCGGTCCCGATGTCCGTGTTTATTAGTACTATAGCCTCTGCCATTACATTCTCCCTACCTAAGGGTACCTGAAGGAAATTTAAAGCTTAACCCCCCTCAAAAAACACATGTTTAGCGATGGCGGGACGGATGCAGGTCCAGCTATACGTGATTAGAGTCGGCGGCGACGACCCGAGGAAATCAACGGCCCTTAAGCTTGTCAGGCTGGGCTTAGCGGTTAAGGTACCGCCGTGGAGGGTGCCTCGAGGCGCTGTAGTGTTGAATCCCTTGGCACGTACCGTGCTGGCACCCGAGGATAGGGTGTTAGTGGGCAATCACGGTCTAGCAGTAATAGATTCCTCATGGAACGACGGCACAGAACCCATAGAGGCTACCGCAAGGAGATTAAGGGGAAGGGCACACCGCGTACTCCCACTTCTCAAGGCTGGGAACCCGATAAACTATGCTAAACCAACGCTCCTCAGCAGTGCCGAGGCGCTGGCGGCCGCACTATACATAACGGGGTTTAAGGAAGACGCTGTCAGGGTTATGAGTAAGTTCAAGTGGGGGGAGACCTTCCTAAGCCTGAACAGAGATCTCCTCGACACGTATGCCGGAGCCTCAAGTAGGGATGAGGTGTTACGGATTCAGAATGCGTTGCTGAGGAAGTACGGAATTTCTACTTAGGTTGTGGGTGGTGCCGGCTATAGCCCGCCTTCAGTACTACGGCGGCATTCAGCTATGCGGCCCACCCGCGCCTCACACGGCAACTCATCGGCGCTGCTCGGCCTTGCTCCCGGGGGGACGGCCGTTTCAACGCATCCGCCCCCATACTCAGCGGGTTACTGACCCCCCGTTGCCGGGGAGCCCTCACCGCATCATCGACATCCGAGGGCGGCCGTGTCGTTTCTGCGCCGTTGCCGCGGGTCTCCCCGCACCCCTTACGGGGTCCCCGTGCCGTGCGGAGGGCGGTGCTTCCTCAGGGGCTGCACGCCCCCGTAGCCGCCAGCCGGCTCCACCCGAAATACGGTTCCGTATCGGGGGTAATAACGCCAATGAACAAACGCTTAAAACCCGCACAATAAAATCAAGTCTCGAGGGCCGGTAGCTCAGCCTGGAAGAGCGCTCGGCTTGCAACCGAGAGGCCCCGGGTTCAAATCCCGGCCGGTCCACCACCCAGCCCTCCTCACCACTCCCGGCTACCTTCACACTCGATGATTAATGGGTTGATGAAGACCTTATGATACCCGGGCTGCCCACCCATTTAGGTGGTAGCATAGTTCTAGCAGTATTTGCAGTATTTTTAGATTTAGATTAGGGAAGAAGTTGCTGTGTTGCTGCCCTTACTTCCTGAGCCGTATCCTCTTCAGCACAATCTCACGAATCTCCTCTAGCGTATAGTATGGTTCGCACACATCATCAAACTCCCTGACGAGCTGGTGGGCTGAGACCCTGCTTCTCCGGTAATCCTTCAAATCAGTCCACCGTGTTGATTCGCGTTAAACCGGCTTTTAAACGGGTTTGCTAGCACGGTCCGTGTGGTGCTCGGCACCCGCATCTCCGGAAGCTATTGCGAGGACGTATTCAGCGGCTCTCACACTGCCGAGGCATTCACCTTCCCCAGGCCTCGATGCTGAGGGTCGCCCGCTCTCTAGGGCCTCCAGTATCCTGAGCCCCAAGTCCTTAGGACTCACCCCCTCTCTAACCAACTCAAACCTTTGCGGGAATCTCCTACTTACAGTCCCAGCTATGTACTCCTGTTCCGAATGGCCTTTAATTGGGACTAGCAGTGCCTTAACACCTGTTGGGAGGCACTCTAGGTCGGCGGTTGTTGTTCTCCCAGGCCTCACGATGAGTAGGTCGGCAGCCATGTAGAGGTCCGTCAAGCTCTTCAATAATCCGTGACTCACCACCCACTCGCGCCTAAAGCCCTCAATCTCGGGCGTGCGCGGTCCTCTAACCATCACTAGCTTGATATTTGAGGTTGACGACCTCCTAGCTATGTCGACAGCCTTGACTACCGTGGAGAGGAACTTCAAACTTCCCGCTGATGTCCCTCCAACGCTAGCGACCACGAGTTTCGAGCCGCTCACCCCGAGCGCCTCCCTAGCAGCGCTTCTTTCAGGGAGCTCCCGCGGTAGGTAGCTAGTTGCTAGGCCGG
>JAMOVB010000107.1 GCA_027061705.1 Desulfurococcales archaeon | reverse complement strand
TATTGGTGAAGGGGGTGGTGGCAACAGCGCCTCTGAGATCAACGCTAGTAATGTAGGTGACCTGCTTAAGAAGTGCGTTATGGAGGACGTAGCTGGCTTCATGTATGCTGAAGGCGGTGCTTCAATCGTGCGGTTCAGCAGGCTACACGTAGCGACTATGCGGCCCACCTACGAATCACTAGCACATGCTAAGGTATACCCGATACAGTTCGCTAGACACGACCCAAGGAGGGGTTCTGGCAAGGAGAAGTCGGAGCAGATGGTCTTCAGAGTTGAGCATATTAGCGGCGAGTTCGCTGGGCTAATGACCCTCGACGCCCACCTACTGGGGTTCGACGACTATAGTCAGAGGTACTTCGTCGATAAAATACCTGACGATGTTGTGAAAAGAGCTGAAGCCGTTCTGGAGGCCATGTACCTAGCGTTGAGAAGGTTCGGAGCTATGAAGGCGCGTTCAATGGTGGTGGGTGACGTGACATCCTTAGTTATAACGGTTGCTAAAGGACTCTTCGTCCCGGCAGACCCTGCGAGACCCAACTACGTTGAGGAAACGGAGAGGGAGGCCGCGGCCTACAAGGAACTCACGGGCTGGGAGGTTAGCGTATTCAAATACCCGAGTGAGGAGTGCGGAAATCTCGCCGAGGCGTTTAGGAAGGCTAAGGAATCCCTAGATAATATCCTCAAGGAAGCGCTTGGAGAGGAAACTAAGAAGGAAGCTACGGAAAGCGCGTAGCGGCTGGTAGGCATCATGAAGCACGGGCAACTAAGGTACGCGTTAGTTGATGTCGATATAGTTACTTTAAGGTATAGGGCGCCAGCATCGTATCAAAGCAGGCCTGCTCATCCTCCGTCTCCAGCAGCTATTAAGGCCGCATTAGCTAGGGCAGCAGCCGTGACTGAAGGTGAGGCTGGCTGGAGCAACGTTCTTGAAGGCGTTGTGTGGTGCTCCTACATGGTTAGGGAACCTCTATCCCATAACATCTGCTTAGTGAGTAGATTGAAGCCGCCATCACAGAGGGAGGCTAATCTTTCACTAAAAGCCCTTAGCAAGGAGCTTGGGGAGGGGATCAAATCAGCCGACCTAGTTACTAAGCAGATACTTCTCCTAAGAAGGCATGGATTAATACCGATAATTAAGAAAGAGCGTAAAGGGAAGAGCAAGGAAACCATTGCCTACATTAGGAGCGCGGATCCCGTCAAGGGAGTATTCAGCGGCAAGCCTACAAACGTATTTCCTGTTGGGGAGTTTATCAACGGCTCCTTAACACTAACCGTATTCTTCAACGCCTCGGTAGTTTCCGAGCCCCTGATTGTGAGATCCCTCCTCGGCACGCTCCTGCTAGGCGATAACGACTCTATAGTGATACCCAAGCCCGTAACGCTTTCCACAGGCACTCCAGAGTTGAAGGTTCTGAAGCCACTGGAGGGAGCCGATATTAGAACGCCATTCGTGTTTAGGTGGGATGACGCCGTACCGGTTAAAGGTAATTATTTAATCGCCAGGCTACCTGCTAACGTAAGGCCGCTTTCCTTCAGAGGAACCGTGAGGGTTAGCAGAGAGGGCTTTAGCATCATAGTTATTCCTGCTGAACGCTCGGGGCATACGCTTAAGCCCTCCACGGTTAACGCCCGTCTTACTGAGCGAGGCGTCGCGGCTAGGATAGGCCTGCATGGCACCTCAACCTACGTCATACTGCCTAGGGAGGCTGTGCCGCAATGAGGTACGGGTTAAGCGACCTACTTAATCATGAATGCGTCAGAAGATTTCTTGAACTTAAGGGTGTGTCCAGGCTCCGAAGGTATCAGCGCTTAGTTATTGAGGAGGTTTTAAGAGCGCTAGATTCCGGTGGCGGCGTGGTAGTAGCCGAGCTACCAACAGGGTATGGGAAGACTATAATACCATTCACCCTAGCAGCATACCTAGTTAGTGAGGGCGTGGTCGGTAGGGTCATACATACCTACCCAGCAACCTCAATGATAGAGCACCTAGCTAAGAAGGAAGACTCTGAGGTCAAGGCGTTAAGGG
>JAMOVB010000106.1 GCA_027061705.1 Desulfurococcales archaeon | reverse complement strand
GCGGGGCGCTTGACTCGACTATAACTAAATCGCCCTCACGCATTCCCGAACCTATGTCGGTGGCTGCCGAGACTATGGCGCTGAAGTCCACCCTCCTTCCAATCCTGTGAAAGTATACTGGAACTGTAACGACCTTGACGGCGGATTCCGTTGACGCGGCTCTCCCGTCGCTCGTTAGTTCAAGCCTTCCCGAGCTAAGGCCCTCGGCAATAGCTTCGCACACCTCACTCTCATAGCATTTGAACCTACCCTCAGCAACGCTTCTCAACCTCTCCTCATTAACATCCACACCTACGACCCTAAGCCCTCGCCTGAGGTAAGCCGCTATCAACGCTGTGCCTACGTACCCAACACCATATACCGCTACCTTAGACTTCCCGCTCAGCACCTCCTCAGCAGGTGAGCGTCCCGAGCTCAAAACACGCACCTACGTTAATAGCTGGCGGCCGATTTAATGAATTCCTTAGCGTTTAAGCTCGCAACCCTATACGCTTGCTTGACGTAGCCCCGCTCGATCAGGTCTTCGTAGGTATTCACGACTGCAAGCACGTCTGAGGGATCCCTGCCAGCATCGCTGTTAATTAATACCCTATCTACTAGGTCGGTATGCGATTCGATAACGTCAATGACGTCCGCCACGCTACCCTTGCCTGGCTGGATCGTGACGCCCATGTAGGTGTTGAGGCTGTTAACTACCTCCACGAACGCAGGCTCCGGCGTTAGGTGGTCTATCACTACATGGTCGCCTACGTAGCCCGCATCCCTCAACACGCTCGCGACTGCCTTAACGGCGGCCTCCTTACCTCGCCTCGGCGTATGCACTATTACTGGCATGCCGAGTTCCTTAGCCCACTCGATCTGCTTTCTGAATGCAGTGACCTCAGCATCCGAGGCTGGGTCTTCAATGCCTACCTCACCCACCACGTCGGCTTCACGCAAGTACTTGCGGACGACCTTAAGCTCCTCATTAAGTATGTTTGGAGTGACGCAGCGTGGGTGCAGACCTATACCTACGAACGCCCTCAAACCCAATGACTTGAGCCTATCCCTCTCCATGAGTAGGTGTTTGAAGTGATCCTCAAGACTTGAGGGGCTCGAGGGCTGGACAGGAATGTATGAGAGCGTAATTAGGGCTTCGTAGCCGCTCTCGCTAAGCATCCTTAAGTCAGCCCAACTGAGGAAGACCGTATGGGTGTGTGGGTCCACCAGCCCCATGCCGGCCGCCCGTTTTATGGAGGTGTGGCGGGTTATACGTTTTCGATTGGTTGCCGCTGACGCCGCAGGGTTCGTGGCGGCGGGGTTAAGGGCCGGTGTACTGATTCGCGCGTGGGGCGGTTGCGGTTAAAACAGGGTTTTAAGTACCTGTAAATACCGTCCTTATCAGCCTTAACGTGGTGTTAAGGGGTAGGCCAACATGCAGTGTTGGCGGGTGGTTGGGCTCCGTCAGTATCTGGAGCAGCCTGCGCGACCTCCTCTGCGGGTGCTTACGTCTTGAACCCCTGATCGCCGCCTCCATTAGTGAGGCTATCCTCTTTGATGAGCACTTAGCGGCCGGCCCCGCTATGGCTAGCATTGACTTAACGAGTTCGTTCTCTTCAAGCAGTATTAACACGTACGCGACGTCTCCTGACCTCACCAGTTCGGCCGACATCGCCGCCATACTGTACCTGACGGGCCTAGCGACCCACCCATCAACCACTATTTTGGTTGAGTCGTCGCCTACGACGACGTAGACCTTCCCTTCGCCGAACCTCCTGCTCTTGGATTTCGGTATGCTGAACTTGTCTTCAATCCTAACAGTGTTAAGCCCTCCTCTCATAACCTTCTCCCCAACCTTAGTTAGCGTTCTGAGGACGTCCTCTACGCCGGCAAGCCCCTCGGATGCCTTCATCCGCCACTCCAGGGACTGGCCAACCGCGGCTAATCCGGCGAAGCGCGCGTCCCTCACTAGGGAGTGGGGCGGTGGCAGTATGGATATTGCTGACTCGACAGCGCGTGTGAAGGACTCTATCCTAGCCGGTATGTCGACGCCGACTATTTTGGA
>JAMOVB010000105.1 GCA_027061705.1 Desulfurococcales archaeon | reverse complement strand
GCCTCCTTACGTATGGCCTCGGCTTCCTCACAGGCCACTTCTGCAACATTGTAACCTCGACGACCTTCCCGCCGCCAACATCGACCCAAGCTATGGGATCCGTTATCCTGTACTCGCCGTCACCTACGATCTCCTTGAGAACCCCTCTCACGTTCGGAGGAACCATTATGTAGTGATCTATCAGAGGCGTCTCCTTAACCACGCCTAAAACCATGCCGGGGCCGACCTTATCGCCCGGCCTAACCCTGCTTGAGCGGGTGAAGCCCCACTTAACGTCGCGTGGTAGCGCAGGTATCTTAACGCCCCTGCGGACGAAGGGACCCACCATCTCACCTATTACCGATAGCGGCCTCTGAAGCCCGTCGAACACCTTCCCCACTATGCCCGGCCCTAACTCGGCGAATAGCAGGCTTCCGGACCCCTCAACAGGCTCCCCAACCTCAAGCCCGGACGTGTCCTCATAGACCTGGATGTACGCCCTGTCGCCGTGAAGCCCTATTATCTCACCGATAAGCCTGTCCTCACCAACATACACTACCTCATACACCATCGACCCGCCCATACCCTCAGCAACGACGAGCGGGCCGGAAATCCTGAGCACCTTACCTACGACCACCCCTACCACCTTCACTTAAGCTCTAGTGATATGCCTAAGTACTTTCTTATTAAGGAGGAATACAGCTCCTTAACCCGCGCCTCACGCGCGGATACTGCGTCAGGAACGAACACGATGGGGGTCCTCACCCCCTCAACCCCTTCACCCTCAAAAAACTTTCTGAGGCTGTACTGAACCACGGCCAGACCGAATCCCCCCTTACGCAACACGTTGAGGGCCTCACGTGCGGCCTCCGCCTCACGCCCTCTACTAGCGATTATGAAGTCACGTACGCCGGCAATCCTAAAGCCTAGGGTGAAGTACTCGTCACCCACGACAAGTATGCTACCCTTACTCACCGGTGACTTCCTCATAAGCCACCACCAGCTGCTTAAGACCCTCTGCCGCAAGCCTCCATAAACCTAGGGAGGCCGCGTGGATTACGAATGAAATAACGTTAACTTCAAATTCCCTACCCACTAAGTAGGGCATCATAATGTCGGCGGAGAGTGGGGAGTACTTAAGCTCGTCGAAGCATGCCTTAAGCCTTACAGCCTGTATGATGGCGTCAACATCCCCTACATCTGTTGCCTTATCGAGAGCGTCCAGTATCAGCGGTTCTGCCTTACCAGCGGCTGCGACAACCTCACCCTCCTCTAAGAACGCCGCCCTAACGCGTTGCTCGATTGAGTCAAGCGTTCTCAGAACCCTAAGGCATTTGCTGAGCTTATTCTTTGAGAGTATGGAGGACGCGAGCCCATCTAAGCGCCTCCAGAAAGCCTCCCTAACCCTGGACTCTAGGGCCTCGAGGTTAACGTCCTTAACGCCTGCCTCAACCTGCTCCAACAGCGCGTCCGCCACTAATTTCGAGGCGTCAGTCCTCAGCTCCCTCAACACGCTAACAACTTGAGGTACAGTCGCCACACCTTCAAGCCTACCGAGTACCTCACTACCGATTAGCTCAAGGCCGCCTAGCTTCGAACCAACCTTAAGTTGCTTTAGAACATTAATCAATTCCCTAACCTCATGCCTGCTTACGTAAGTTGCGACGAACTTCCTATACACGTCGTCGGGGGATGTAAGCTCCATAATGCTCGATAGCTCCTCAACCCAACACTTAAGCGCCTCAGCATGAACCTCGCTGTAGGTGAGTTCTCCGAGCCTTGACCCAACCCTACCCTCCAGACAGCGGGCTATAGCGTACCTACTTAATTCCCTAAACACGTCGCCGCTACTTAGGTCCCTGCCCAATAGCTCCTTAAGGTCGCTAGGCGTTAGTACGTTATCGACCTCAAGCTTCAACGCTTGAAGAAAGTTTAGAGTTCCCTCCACCATGGCCTCTACTACCCACCTACCTTGAATACCTCCTCATTAAGCCTCTCTATAAGCTTCGGCATCCCCCTCTCAATCCTGGCCCGGTACGTATTATCTACGGCTCTCTTCCCGTCAGCGGACTCGACAATAGCGCCGCCCACAACATCGTCGCTATCTAGGGCCTCGACCCTTAGGACGGCCCTCCTCAGCATAGGGTCCTGCATTACTATTGATTCAGCAAGCCCGACATCCTGAGGCACTACCTTAACGACGACCTCGCTGCCGAACACGCCTGACTCAAGAGCCTCCTTAATTAACCTCTTGAGGGACTCCCTCCTAGCATCCTGTGGAAGGTTCCTGAGCTTCTCCCTAACCTTCGAGAGGGTCTTCTCGAGTATGCTGTTCTTAAGCTTAACAAACTCCATGCTTAGCTCTACGACCTTGCTGACGTACTCGGCGTTCTTCCTCTCGCGAAGCTCCTGCAGCGCCTTCCTACGTGCCTTCTCAACCTTCCGTCTATACTCCTCCTCAGCACTCCGCAGTATCTCCTCTGCCTTCTCCCTAGCCTCCGCTAGTATTCTTTCTGCCTCGCGCCTCGCCTCCTCAAGAACCTTCTCCCGAAGCGTTTCGTAACTCATTACCTAAGCAACCCCCGCCGCAACGCTATACCGGTAAGGACGCCACGATGCTGAGCAGTAGGTACCCGAAGACCATGCCGAGGATGCCGAATAGCTCGACATAGGATGCCAGTATTAGCGTATGTATCCAGATACTGCCCTTAGTCTTAGGCACCTCTATAATGCCTGACATACAAACAACGCCCTGCATCCATGCCGACGCGAACTCAGCGCAGAATACTGCAATGCCTATGCCTAGGAACGCCCATGCCTTAAGCGGCGTTAGGTTATGTACGGACGGTATCACGCTTGTGTAGCCGAGTATTGCAAATATCAGGCCGTAGAATGTCTGAGTCATTGGAAGCGCTGATAGGATCATCACTTGCTTGAAGTAGCCCGGCTCCTCAGCAAGTATTGTCAGGCCTGCCGACGCGGCTCTCGCAGTTCCTATGGAGGAACCTGCTAAACCGCCTGCGAGTCCGAGGGCTATCCCTAACGTTGCGACGAAGTTGACTAGATCCACTTATAAGCACCTTGCAAGTATGCAGGGAGGGGTTTATAAGTGATGTCGTACTTACCGTTTATACTGTTTAAAACTATATAAGTCAGTATGTCGATGAATATGCTTCTCAATAACCGTATTGTTTCTGCCGAAAAACGCTCTAGAGATTATTTAAAAACACCCCGAATCATTGAACTTACTCATCACATGCTAATCGAAGAACCTCCCAGCAGGACAGCCTCCTCCATCCTAATACGCATCGGCTTGAACTCCCTCCCATCTCCGTCGTAGAATTTCGGCAGGAACTCTACGAAGCACAGCCTGAGCGAGTGTACGAACGCCCCTATAATGCCGAACGCTATGTTAAGCATGTTGGCGAAAATCATGACTAAGAACGAGATGATGCCGCCTAGGATTAAGCCGATAAGCCCGGTCAGATGGGCGGCTCCGGCTATTCCGGATCCCATACCCACGGCCAAGCTGTTGAAGTTCTGGGCGAGTAGTGATGTAGCCAAGCCTATGCCGGCTAACCTGGTGTAGGACATGACGTCTCCTAGTAGCCCTGTTATGTCGAAGAGCCAGAATATTGCTCCTAGCCCCCTATACGTAATGAACTTCCCGGCAGTAAGAATGCCGACACCGCCTATAGCTCCGTATATTAGGTAGGGCGCCATGAAGCTGAAGGGCGGCGGTAGGGGCGTGTGTATGTACTGATGCAGTATATATGGTATTCCGAAGAACTCGGCGATGAAGAACCCTATCTTAGAGACTATTTCGCCTCTGTCTTTAAGCCTTATGGCCTTAGCTAGCGCCAGTGCGTGCGCTATGTTCACATGCGTTAGTCCTATCAGTAACGCCAGGCCTATGAAGAACATGGGGTTCATTAGTGGGAGTAGTGCCGGCTGCTTGGGGCCGGAGATCGCCTCGAACGCTATGCTCCCGTTCTTAAATACTATCGAGTAACCGGCGAAGCTATTGCTTAAGAAGCCGAAGAATATTGATGATGCTGCAAGGCACGTGAAGAGCTTCTTGAACGTCTTGTAGCCCTCGGAGTAGGGGTTATCTACGAAGCCGGTTTTCTCTAAGAGCCAGTTAACTATGATGAGCATTATTGTGCCGTACATAACATCAGCGAACATGAGGCCGAAGAATATTGTTAGTGAGTACGTTATTATTGGAGTCGGGTCGAACTCACGGTGGTTCGGCACTCCGTAAATCTTAGTAACCATCTCATAAATTCTGAATGCCCTGGGATTCCTCATCTTTGTCGGCGGGTCACGGTCGGTCTTAATCTCGCGAATGAACACGCTCTTAAGCCTTGAGGTTAGGTCGCTCTTAAGCCAGGCGAATTTTGAGGAGGGAACCCAGCCCTCCAGCACCATCAGGTAGTTACCCTTGTACGCGTCTAACGCAGCCCTTAGCCTCTCCCCTAAAGCCCTCACAACAACCTTAGCTATAGCGACGTCCTTACCTAACCCCTTAACGGTCTTGAGAAACTCCTCCTCCAGCTCCGAAACCCTCTTCCTGAGCGCTTCAACATCGTCACGTAACTTCTTAAGAAAGCTTGAGAGAGTGTCTCTCGACCTGGGTAGCTTAACCTCCCTAGCTCCAATGCGTTTCAGAGCCTCTATGACGGCGTCAACCCTCCATCTAACGCCAGCGATGACGATCGCCGCTTCCCTACCCTCCCTAGGCACTACAACCCTAACTATGGCGTCTTCACGCTCTTTCAGCCTTCTTAACGCCTCCTCAGCCTCAGGGAGCTCCTCCTTATCAATCATTAGTGTGGCCGCCCTAAGCGCCTCTCCCTCAAAGCTCAGGTTCGTTAGGGGTTCATTCGCTAATGCTTCGCAACCAGCTAATACTTCAACATCTTTAAGCAACTCTTCCTTGCTGAGGAGGTCGCTCCTAAGGCTCTCAACGCGTTCTCTGACGTTCCCAGCCCTACTCACGTCCTCCCTAAGCCTTCTCAGTAGCCTTTCACACCACTCCTCAAGCCTCCCGGCATCGAGCTCCACATCACCTATCCTAACTAGTAGTGGTTCCTTAAGCATTGATTCGAACTTCTCCACAAGCCTCTCCAACTCGTTAACGCGGTCGACCCACTCCTTAAGCCACTCCCAAACCTCGGGGCCTGCCTTACGCACGCTTTCAGGCTGGAACGACTCGCTCTTCTGGAGTGCCTTAAGCAAGGGATTAGCGAGTTCCTTAGGCACCGCTATTTGAGCGAACAGCATTTTCTCTGGGAGCGTTACCAGCAGCGTTAATCACCCCTGACTTAGAGCTTCATTCGATGCCGGCCACCAGCCTTACGAACCAGTCGACAATCTCATCGCCTTTTAAGGCGTAGGCACCCATCACGCTATCCATTAATTCCTTAAACCTCCTCTCAGCCTCCCTCACCTTGGCGTTGAACTCAGCCTCAACCTCTCTGACGACGTCCTCGCTTAACTCACTAGGCACCTCAGCCTTCCTTAAGGCATCGGCCCTTTCCCTAGCCTCCGCTAGTATTCTTTCTGCCTCGCGCCTCGCCTCCTCAACAATGCGTCGGGCCTCCGCCTCAATATCCTCAAACGAGACGGAAGACACGGAAAGAAACCCCGAAAACTATGTGGGAGGGTGTACTTAAACCTTACGCAACCGTTAGGAATGTTGAAAATTTGCTCGGCAGACTCCGATAACTCATCGGTGTTTTGGGAGCTGTTAAAAACATCCTCTTAGCTTTTCCAAGGTTCTTTCTCAAGACTGTAGTAGGGCGCCTCACTTGTATGCCGTCTCGCCAAGCTCGAACTGATCTAGGCCCTTAGCCTGCTCCTCCTCAGACACCCTAATTCCTATGACCTTATCCAGGAACTTCAGTATAGCGTAGGTTATCACGAATGAGTACGCTGAGATCGAGGTCACAGCAACGAACTCCTTCCCTAGGAACACTGGGTTCCCGAAGAACGCTCCGTTGGATCCCAGTACGGCGCTGCAGCCGAATATGCCGAGCAGGATTATGCCTGTGTAACCGCCTATGCCGTGGACTCCCCACACGTCAAGTACGTCATCCCACTTCTTCTTGTTCTTAAGGAGTACTGCTCCGTAGCACGCTAGGGCGGCAGCAACGCCAACGACCATGGCCGCCTGCGGAGGTATGTAGCCCGCAGTGGGGGTGACAGTAGCTAGGCCGGCTATGGCTCCCGTGCAGAAGCCTACGGTGGAGATCTTACCTCCCCTAGCGATGTCTAGGAGCACCCAGGTTAGAGCGGCGAATGCTGCCGCTATCTGAGTGTTGGTGAAGGCTACTGAAGCATCGCCTCCCGCCCTAAGAGCGCTTCCCGCGTTGAAGCCGAACCAGCCGAACCATAGCAACGCTGTACCGAGGGCGACCATCGGCACGTTATGTGGAGCGTCTTCCTCGACATGCTTCCTCATACCGAAGAACAACGCCGCAGCAAGCGCTG
>JAMOVB010000104.1 GCA_027061705.1 Desulfurococcales archaeon | reverse complement strand
CGAGAGTAGCGCCACCAGCTCGACAAACCTCATCACATCCGCAGCGTCTCTTGCCACGTACTTAACCCGGAACGCGTCAACGCGTTCCGCACCCGGGATCATTCCAGCAAGCTCCGCAACCGTCTCCCTCCTGACCTCCACTTCAACCTCTATCGGGCCGCCTAGCTTGAGCGGCTTAAGCGAACCCTCCCTAACCCTAGAGCACGCCTCAGCGATGCCCTCCCTAAGCTCGGTGACCGCCCGCTTCAGCGACGGGCTTATGGCGGCCGTCCAGGTGACACCCTTCTTTAATGGGACGAAGACGGCCCAGGGCGTGTGCCTCTCGACCTCCTCCCTAAGCCCCTCATCCCCAGCAACGAGCGCTACTGGGACATCATACATGCCCGCGTATATGGCGTTCAGGTAGTACTCGCTTACCGCCTCCCCGTTAACCTTAACTCTATGTAGGCCTAAGCCCATGGTGTGGCTTAAGTAGGTGTTCACCGTTCCTACGGCGGCGTGGTAGCCTATGAAGAAGGCCGCGCTATACTCACCGGACTCCAGCCCTAAGACCATCGAGTAAGGGCGTGGGTAGCCCTGCAGCAGTAGCGCGTCCTCGCCGAAGCTGGGGTATATTATGTTGTTCATGTAGCCGTGGCTGTCAGCGACGAGGACTTCGAATCCCTGCCTTCTGAGCTCACGCACGGCCTCACTAACGACCTCGGTAACTACTCTCCTAGCGTCTGCGTAGAGCGGGTTTCCGGGAACGAGCTGATTATACCCGCTTATGCCGGGTAGGCCCTCGAGATCTACCGATACGTAAGCTCTTAACTGCCTGCTCAAGCACGCCACCCCAAGTAAAATTGCGGTCGGGACAGAAAACCGTTTGGAAGGGTTGACGCTGGCGTGCTTATTGTCTGTGAGGTGCATTATGCTTGCTTATCAGCTCACTTAACGCTCACGGCTTAGCAGGCCTGCCTCTTAACTCGTACACTAGGTGCTTAATCTCCGGCAGTATCAATTTCGTGAGCGCGAGCTCAACAGCGTCTTTCGAGCCGGGTGTTACGAAGACTATTGAGTCCCCCGCAACGCAGGCGAAGGCCCTGCTCGCCATGGCGGCCGCGCCGTGCTTAAGGTACGTGAGGTACCTGAATAACTCACCAAATCCTGGGAGCTCCTTGCTACATAGCTTGCGGACAGCATCCACGGTAACGTCCTTCGGTCCTATGCCCGTGCCGCCGGTTACGAGAACCGCATCGCACACGCTTATCGACTCTTTAACCATTGACTCTATCTTTGAGGGATCGTTGGGCGCTACTGCAGCGTTAACCAGTATGTGTCCGGCGTCGGTTACTGCGGTAGCCGCTGCTGGCGTCACCTCATCCCTTCGCCTCCCCTGATATACGGCGTCGCTTGTAACTAGAATGCAGAACCTAACTACTACGTTCTCCGCGAGCTTCCTATGCTCACCTACTGGAGGCATCTGACCCAAACCTCCTCTCATACTCCTCGACAATGTCGTAACCCATTAGCTCCTTAAACCTCTTCCTACCCTCCGGGGTCATCTTAGTCGGATCCCATGGCGGGTTGAAAACCACATCCACGTTTACGTCCTTAACCCCCTCAACAGACCTAGCAGCTTCCAACACCCTATAAGCTATCATGTTTGCTAGCGGACATCCTGGAGCGGTGAGCGTCATCTTTATGTTCACAACGCCGTCCTCACTGACTTTAACCTCGTATATTAGCCCAAGATCCCACACGTTGATAGGGATTTCCGGATCGTAGACGTTCTTAAGCGCTTCGATAACCCTCCTCTTGATCTCCTGCGGGTCTGGCATGAAGCAGCACCTTAAGGTTAGGTGTTCCTCAAGCCTAATAAGAATGCGTTACAGCGCTGCCATCACCCGCTACTGGGGCCTGCCTTAGGAGGCGGGCTCTCCTTCGGCTTAGCCTTCAGCGCCTGCCTAAGGAAGCCCCTGACGCTGTACCCGAGTCCGGCTACGGCAGCTATGAATAGCGGGTACTCCCCGACGACGTAGTATATTCTTGAGATTATACTCATCGTCGCAGCCTCCTG
>JAMOVB010000103.1 GCA_027061705.1 Desulfurococcales archaeon | reverse complement strand
TATCACCTCAAACATTGCCTTAGCCATCCACTCAAACGCTTCCTCAATGCTGTAGCCGCTGGCCTCAACGTAAGCATCAGCTGTGTGCTCCAGAAATCTAAAGCCACCGCACTTCAACAGCAACACCCACGAGGAGTTTCGTTAAGGAGCTAAAAGCTTAAACACCCACCCAAACTAAGGAATTAATGGCGGCGGTCGTCTAGCCTGGTCTAGGACGCCGGCCCTCCAAGCCGGAGATCCCGGGTTCAAATCCCGGCCGCCGCACCAATACGTTTCTGGCTTAGGCAGGTGCCACCTCGCAGTATTCTGGGGTGGGAGGTCATCTCTGCATTATCTAAATAATCCGATATCATCAGCCAAGAGCGTTACAGTTAATGCTGGTCAGCCTCGTCGCCTATTGCAATCTAATAAATTTAACTTAAATAACAATCGCCATGGGCTGCGTAGGGAATATATTAAAGGTGCGCAGCCCCGTTGAACCCGGTGCTACCAGTGCGCCACTTCGCCCTAATATTACTGGGAGCCGTTCTACTGCTGATCGCGGCTTCGATTCTAACGGCTGTAGGCACTGCTAGGGCGTTAACACCGCCAGTAGCCCGCCTCAGAGGATCAGGCACCTCGGCAGGGCTGACCAAGATTAGATCTAGATTTGCATCTCTAATAGCCAGCATTAAGAGGGGGTGCACGACTAGCGTGCATAAGGTCCTTAAGATGAGGGGTCGGAAGATCAGCACTGCCTTAAACGTTATTGCTAGGTCCGTGGCACGTAGGTTCTCGCTGAAGTTGCGAACCTTAGTTCATGCTGTAGAGAGGATCCTGCATGTTAAGTTGACACGGGCTCAGGAGAGCTTAGTTAGCTTCATGGTTCTTAGGGATTACGTCAGTAAAGTCTATCAGCACATGCTTGTCGCTAGGATGATATCAAAAGGCAGAATGCATGTGGTGAGCCTCCCTGTAGCAACGTTCAGATACGGCAACGTAGTGATCTACAGGGTAGATACAGCCGTCCGCGTTATTGGAGACGGGCCTGCTAATCCCTACCCTATAAACACGTGGATCCAGCTAGCTGTAGATGTATATGGAGGGTCTGGACATACCGGCATATGGCCTTACGACGTCAACGGCAATAACACACTCTATAAGGTGGTCGTTGCCTATAACTCAACCACAGCTATCTACACGCTATACTTCTACGATGAGGACTGCCCTAACCCCGTACTCGATAAGATATATGACGCGTTAAGGAAGCTGATCTACGGCAGGACGATCGATATAGAGTCATTCTACGTTAAGAACGGGGAAATAGTCTTCGCAGACATATGGAGCGGCAGCCACCCCTACGCCTACCCCATAGGGCAGCACGGGTACTGCGCAAGACCATACAAGCCGGGAGTGGCTGTCTACGTGTCTAACGTCTGGAACCATGCCATGGATACTGTTAACACTAACCCAGGTATGCAGACCATAGTGTGGCGCACGTAAACCCATTACTGGGCTTTTACCTTAATAAAACATCCTTCCCCTACCGGACTCCTACGCGCTCCAGCTAGGGCGCGTCGCGTATAGCTCCAACAACTTCTTACCTGCAGCAGTTAACCCTGTCTTGCCTAGGAGGCCGTAAGCCCTTAGCTGCTGTATGCTCTTACGGATTTCGTCAAGCGTTATGCTCGTGTATTTCTTGATGTTATTGTAGACCAGCGCCACCTCCTCCCTAAGCACTATTTTAATGTCCTTCTTGTACTGTAGCTTCCTGAACTCCCCCTCGTAATCCGCTATAGTTCTCAACACGTTATAGTTAGTTGGCGTTATTGATATGCTTGACTTAAGTATCTCCTCAGTAGACGCGTAAGTTATGACTTCCTTCACACCCTCTCCGAGAGATGTTAGCTTTACGTAGTCGTTAGGTAGTACGTCAACATACCCCTTAGCCTCGGCCTCCGATAGTGAGAGGTTAAATATCTCCTCACTGAAGCCCTCTATACGCTTACCGACGGCGCTCACCAGCTCATGTAGCGGGATACCCTTCCTAGGTGTGAGGTGTATTACCATAGCATCGTACCTTGTTAGG
>JAMOVB010000102.1 GCA_027061705.1 Desulfurococcales archaeon | reverse complement strand
GGAACGGTTCGTGGGGGTGGGCGTCCAACATATGGAGCAGGTCGGCTAAGAACACGGTCGTTATAGAGAGGGATGAGGATCTTAAGTACGAGCATAAGCTACTCATGCTTAGGGTGCTTGAGCACATACTCGCTCAAGGCCCTCTGATTAAGGTAGACGGCTACGTCGGCAAGCCCGGCACGAAGGCCCAGATGCACGCCACGGTGTACGTAGACCCGCAGTTCCCGGACCTAGCGTATAGGTGGAGGCAGCTGGTCTTCCCGGCGCCGCCTGACGAGAAGCCGGACGTTGAAGTGTTCGTTATACCGCACTACCTCGGCAACCCAAACATACCTGGGACGGACCGAATGCTCATGGTTATGAGGTTCCCGCACCACAACTTCACAATAATAACCGTGTCGTCCTACCAGGGCGAGGTTAAGAAGGCCGTACTCACGCACTGGATATTCCACGTTTACAAGAGGGGAGGTACTGGCGAGCACGCGTCGCTTAGGGAATTCACAGTCAAGCGTGTTGACGGCAGCTGGAAGCGCATAGTTATGTGCGTGTGGGGGCTTACCGGGACGGGTAAGTCGACTCACGGGCTTTACGTGTGGACCGAGCGTAACGCTAAGAAATATATCGAGCAGTTCGGCATAAACCCGCTTGACTACGTTAAAGACCAGGTCATTAAGAACGATGACATCGTAGCGATATTCGAGGACAGGGTCATAGGTTCCGAGGCGGGCTCCTGGACTAAGACTGAGGACTTGACGCCGGAGCAGGAGGCGATATGGCGCGCTGCTATGAGCCCCCACGCGCTTCACGAGAATACGGAGTTCGATGAGAGGGGGTACCCGTCCTTCAAGGGCGAGCTCTTCCAGTACTTCGGAGCCCCTAACAGGAACGCCAGGTCCGTGCTGAGGCTTGAGGACACGGGCTACTTCGACGGCGACGTGGAGTCCTCCGGCCCGCTCACGACGGCCATATTCTTAAGTCCCGGCTACTTCACGGAGTGGGCGTGGGCTAAGATAACCGACCCCGCCCTCGCTGCTAAGGTGCTCGCCGACGGTAGGACCATAGGACACCCGGCCCAAGCCAAGGAGGTTGTCGGCAGGATAAGGTACGTGGCCAGATTCGCCCAGCCCTTCACCATGGGCGTGCCTAACACCGCACACGTCGTTAGGTTCTATGAGTACCTGAAGAAGAGAATTGAGGCTGGAGATCCTATAGACGTGTACGTATTCAACAACACAGGCAGGATCATAGCCAAGTACTACTGGACCGAGAAGAAGTTCGGCGATAAGGTGCTTGAGGTTCCGGAGCCCGTTCTCGTGGAGAAGGATGGGCGCCCTAGACCGGTCGGCGGTGAGAGACCCACTATTGAGGAGACCGAGCTCTTCATACTGCAGGCAGTCAGAGGCGCTGTTAAGTACAGGCCACACCCGGTGTGGGGTGAGAGGATGTTAGTGCCTGCCGAGGTTCCGGGAATACCCGCGGACAGGCTGAAGCAGCTTGACCCCACAACGTACTTGAGCATGGAGGAGTTTAAGCGCCTGCTTAAGGCGCAGGTCGAGGTTAGTAAGTACTGGCTCGATAAGAACTGCCCAGGCCTGCCGGACGAGATCTACCACGCAATGGATTTTGAGGACTAGCCTAAATTAGTCGGCCAAACATCTCTTCTCCTAAACCTACAGTCTTGTAGTAGTGCTTTCACCGGGCTTCATGCCCTCATCCCCTATCACTGGGAATTCCTCGTTGAATGTGGATATTATTGCTAGGAACGTGTTGACTAGTAGCATGATCCTCTCCAGGAAGCGGGGTTTCGACTCCTCATTGATTTCGGTGTCGAACATCGCTATACCGACGGTAACTGCCTGAGGGTCTATGGGGTTCGGCTGTATCGCGACGCTGCAGTAGTTGCACACGGAGAGTATGTTGCGTAGGAGTCTTGATGAGAAGCTGAGCCTTCCTTTAGGCCCTAGCTTAGCGAGCTTCCTCAGGTGCTCCGGCGATATACCCACGCCTAAGACCATCATGACCCTATCGTCCCTGTCCTTAGGTTTGAATATCTTTAGATTAACCCGTA
>JAMOVB010000101.1 GCA_027061705.1 Desulfurococcales archaeon | reverse complement strand
CCTGAGCACCCTACGGTTCTGACGGCGTCCTCCGGCAGGCCTAACTCCCTAACCCCCTCCCTAACGGCGCTCAGTACTTCCTCAGCGCCGGCAGCTAGGGAGCAGCTCGCCATAGGTACTCTAATAAGGTACCCTCCCGGCCCTTCCTTAATGTAGCGCAGCCTCTCCAGCCTTAACGCTCTGCAACGCCCGTCATCATGGCATAGCGGCCCCTCCGTCCTGCACCTGATGTAGTTCCGGCAAGGGTATTCTAGGGTGTGCCAGCACCTACCGCAGCACCTGCTCATTAGGTTTGGAGGAGGTCCTCCCCCAGCTGGGGGCGTCACTACCTCCTCACCTGCTCGCCATTCTGCGGTGATCCGCCAGAATCCTCCTTAGCTTGGCCGGCGTCACACCGCCGTACAGCCTCCTGTAGCTCCCGTCCCTGCTGACTATCATTACTACGGGTGCCATGCCGCAGCACCCGAAGCACCTTGCCTTCTCAACGCTGAATACGCCGTCCTCCGTAGTGCTCCTGCCGGGTCTTAAGCCGAGGTACGTTCTCAGGAAGCGGTAGTTCTCAGCATTGCCCCTCAGGTGGCAGGCCGTACCCATGCAGACGAGTATTATGAATTCGCCGGGCTTCTCCAGCCTGAACTGGTGGTAGAATGTGGCGACGGTCAGCACCTTGGATAGGTGTGTTCCGAGCTCACGCGCTATCGCCTCGAGGGCCTCCTGCGGGAGGTAGCCGTACGTCGACTGAATATCCTGAAGCATCCTTATGAGGTACCTCCTCTCCCTCCCGTAGCGGGACGCCACCTCCCGGGCAAGCTCCTCCGGGTTTGGCGCGTTGCTACGTTCTCTTGCTTGAAATAATTTAAGAGCCTGCGTAGACGCTCCCCGAATGAACTCAGCAGTGCTTTAATCAAGCGTTGCGTGCGTGGGGTTCATGCGCCGTATATACAGTAAATGCCTGCCCGGAGAGCTTACGTTTATGAACTGTATATATAATATATACTCCGGTGCGCCGGATGGTCGAGCACGACGTGAGGAAGCTCATGAGGCTCGGCACCTCCTCAACAGCCCTCATACTCCCTAAGAGGTGGCTTCAAGACCTCGGCCTAGAGCCCGGCTCGCTCGTCGACCTGTTCTTCGACGGCTCAGCAATAACGGTGTCCCCAAGGATGTCGGCTAAGGGCGGCAGAAGCGAGGTCAACGGGATGCAGATATTCGTAGACCTATCCGAGGACGGGGTGGGGGTGGGGGCTCAAGAGATAGTCGCTGCTTACGTCGAGGGCATAACTAGGATTAGGGTTAGGGGGAGTGAGAGGGAGATATCGGCCCTTATTTCCGAGCTGAACAACAGCATAGCTGGCTTCATAATAGTTAGTAGGGGTAGGTCACTCTACGACATAGTCATAAGCGAGTTCCCCGTCGACCCAAACCAGCTCGTAAGCAGGAGCGTGTCAATAGTCAATGAGGTTATCTCAGCATACTCGAGCAGGGACCTCGAGAAGGCAGACACTCTGATTAAGGAGTTTAGGAAGCTATACAACGCTACGTTAAGGCTCGTGAGGTCTAAGGCCGCCACAGCACCCCCGGAGGAGACACCTAAGCTCCTAGACATACTGACGGTCATGGATAAGATGCGCGAGCTGATAACGTTCCTTAAGATAGACGGCGTAAGGATGCCTAAGGTAGCCCTCGAAGACCTCGGCGAGCTCTTCAGAGCCGCCATAAGGTCCGTCATGGAGAATAACGTGCGGTGGGCCCTCAAAGTCATTCAATTCTGCCAAACCTCAGTATGCAGGAGGCACGCCAGCCACATAGTTAACGTCATAGTAGACCTAGCGGAGGTCGCGTTAAGGAAGTGCGTTAGGGACAGGGCATGCAGGTGTAAGCACTTCTTCCCCAAAGTAAGTAAGGCAAGCAGTGAATGATGCTGAGCAGGAGCGCTTCGGGCGACGCGCGACACGCTAATTAAGCACCCGCCGCAGTAGAGTCGGTGCACCCTATTGGTAACGTCGCAGGACGACCTGTTCGACGAGGTCGTGGATGAGTTAATACGTGAACTCATACTCAAGCGATCCCCCTTCACAGCAACCCA
>JAMOVB010000100.1 GCA_027061705.1 Desulfurococcales archaeon | reverse complement strand
TGTCTATACCCGACGATGTTCTGACCCCTTAACAGCATCTGAAGCTTAGTCCTGCGTATCCTCCTCCTAAGAGTCTTAAGCCTCTCCCAAGGATCCTCCCTTAAGTACCTTATGCAGGAGTCGAATGTGGCACCTCCCCAAACCTCGAGGGAGTAGAACCCTACCTTATCTATCAGGTCTGCGATGGGTATCATATCCTCGGTTCTGAACCTAGTCGCTATTAGCGACTGGTGAGCGTCCCTCAACGTCGTGTCGATTATCTTAACCATGGTGGCCACCCCGCCATCTTTTTGATGTGTTCGAGGTTGGGGAAAAACGCTTTATGCCGCGCGTGTTAAGGCATCATTTAAAAAGCGGGTATTTACGCTTACCGGCGTAGGGAATAAATTCTTCAATACAAATTCATACATTTGAGGTGGTCGGGACGGTTAGAATCGTCTTGACCGCCGATCAGGCCGTGTTCACGGACTACAACGGCGCGGACCTCTTCGGCTTCGGGCTGTGTATGTCGTGTAGGTTAATTCCGGAGTTCGTCGAGTACTTCGTACTGACGCCTAAGGCGGCGACTGACGAGGACGGGAGAGCGAAGTTCGCGCCCTACGGCATAAGTAAGGTTGAGGCGGCGCTGCTGGCGGCAGGATTCAGTAGGGACGAGGTTATGATAACGCCGCCGCACATGTTAAGGAAGGTTGTGGATAAGGACACGGAGATAGTGGCACTGCACGTCCTAGATCCTAAGGGCTTAGCGCCGGTAAGCTGGACGCTTAGGTCGATGGCCGGCGGCGGCAAGTCATGCACTGAGATAGAGTTCGAGCGCACGATCGGCTTGATAAGGTCGCTAAAGCGGAAGTATAAGTTCAAGCTAGTCGTTGGGGGGCCGGGAGTATGGCAGCTTAGGGGGCTTGAGGACAGGTACGATATCGACGTACTCTACGACGGTGAGGGCGAGTTAACGTTCCCCATAGTGGTTAAGAAGCTACTGAACGGCGAGGAGGTTCCCAGGTACGTGCATGGCGAGCCGGTGCCTGCGGAGCGCATTCCACTCATAGTGACGCCATCACGCAACGGGCAGGTGCAGATAACGCGTGGGTGTCCGAGAAGATGTAGGTTCTGCAGCCCAACGATGTGGAGGTTTAGGTCAATACCGCTTGAGAAGATCGCCAAGGAAGTTGAGTTTAACCTGTCCCACGGCATGAAGTCAACGGGCTTCATAACCGAGGACGTGCTGCTCTACGGCGCTCAGGGGCTTAACCTTAACGCCGACGCTGTCAAGAAGCTTTACGACACCATATGGCCCATAGCTGAGAGGTACGGCATTGATGTGCTGGGGTTCAGCCACGTCTCATGCGCTTCAGCGATAGTGCTTAAGGACGCTGTCAAGTACATATCAGAAATTCAGGGACTCAGCGAGCGTAAGCCGCTGTTCCCGCAGGTCGGCCTCGAGTCGGGGAGCCCTAGAATAGTTTCCAAGTACTTCAACGGTAAGGTTTACCCGTGGAAGGCGAAGGACTGGCCCTGGGTAGTTGTTGAGGCCTCCAAGATATTCAACGACGCCTACTGGTACCCGTGCTACACGTACCTCATAGGATATCCCGACGCGACGGCTGACGACTACATAAAGACTATAGAGTTGCTCGACAGGCTTGACGACGAGGGGTTCAAGGGGTGGACGTTCCCGCTGCTTCTAATACCTATGGGAGGAACCCTAATAGAGAGGGAGGCCAAGTTCCTGCACCTAACGCAACTACCGCGTGAGGCGCTGGAATGCATGGTGCGCGGATGGAAGCTTAGTCTGAAGTTCTCAAAGGACATAGTGAGGACCCTAATAAGGACGCGTAACCCGCTCATAAATAAGATAGTGTCGGCGCTGATCGATAAGGCTCTCAAGGCAATGCATGCATGGATAGAAGGTATTCAGGAGAACCCGGAGATCGTTGAGGAGGTGTTCGCTAAGATAAACATCAGGGGAGCACGCAACCTAACCAGAACGATATTGAAGACCATACTCGACACCACGAAGTCGAAGATCAAGGCAAGGCTGGTTCCGGCCTGAAGCTGGCGGTTACTCACGCTAGCCTAAGGAAACAGAGGTATTTTTCCCCTACCCCCACTTAAGGCTTCTGAGCGATGAGGGCCGCGTTAAGTTGCTTATAATCCCCACATTAACGCAACGTTATGAAAGGACACCGCCCTTAACTAACTTAGGTGCCCTGACGTGACGCTGAGGCTGGCGGTGCTATGGCTTAACTACAACGGCTCACACTTAGGCGACGTTCTCAAGCTTTCTTTAAAGTCGATAGGCATGCTCGCCTCACGCCTAGTTAGAAGGGGTGTTGAGGTTAACGTCGTAGTGGTTGATAATCACTCAACAGACGGTAGCGACGCGCTCGTCAGGGCATTAACCTCGGAATTAAGGCGTGAGTACCCAGCAACCTACGCGTTCGTCAGAACGGGAAGGAACTGGGGGTACTCCGGCGGTATGAATATAGCGTATAGGCTTGCGGGGAAGGCCGACCTGATAATGCCTATGAATAATGACGTTGTCCTAAACCCCGAAGGCGTTGCTGAGTTAGTTGAGTACGCGTTAAGAGCAGGGCGCAGAGTCGGCGGGGTGCAGGGCATCATCCTCAAACCAACTCAAGACATAGACAATGCCGGAGGCTTGATAGACGAGTTACTAGCCACTCGCTCACTCAAGGAGCGCATCAGATCCCCAACACCAGTCACTTACTTGAGCGGCGCCCTATCCGTACTAAGGTATGAGGCGCTCAAGCTGAGCGGTATGGGGCGTAAGCTATTCGTCGAGGCAATACCGGCCTACTTTGACGACGTACTCGTCGGCATAAGGCTGTGGAGGGAGGGGTTCTTCTGCATCAGCCTGCCAATAGTTGCTGGGTTCCACCTACACAGCGCGACCTTCGCCAGATACTCGGGATTCAAACTACTGAATTCCACAGCATCACACGTAGCTCTGACTAAGATCGTCGAGTCGAGGTATGCCCCCCTAGTCAAGCTCTTCACGGTTAAGCTACTAGCGAGAATGCTGTATAAGATAGGGAGGATGAAACCCCGCGCGCTGAAGGACCTAATAGCCGGTGTTAAGCTAGGGAACGCTGTTGGAACATACCTCATACAAAGAGAAGGTACTGCCGAACTTAATGCGGTACCTCACATCAGGCTCTCACCTGCCGATGCGTTGAAGGAGGCATTCCTCAAAATTAAGCTCGGCGACGTGTTCCGGTCCTCAGCAATAGCTATCGGGAAGACTACCGTAGGTAGGATGCGTAGTGGGTAGTGAAGGGAGCCCGGAGCGTGTGGCGGGCCCGGGGGGATTTGAACCCCCGACATCCGGCTTCCCCGGCCGAGCCGGGAACCGCCAGTGCTTAGGAACCCCCGGACCTTTAGGAGGCCGGCGCTCTATCCTAGCTGAGCTACGGGCCCCCACCAATCACAATACCTTAAACCCGGGTTTTAAGCTTTAAGCCGGTAACGTTAACCTTAAACCCCCGCCACACCAATCTTTAGATTGGGCGGGGGTGCCCGAGCTCGGCCAAAGGGGGCGGGCTTAAGACCCGCTGGCGGAGGCCTGCGTGGGTTCAAATCCCACCCCCCGCACCACGTGGGCGTAACCGCTTCTCAGAAATCACGCTACATAAGTTAACTAGCTCACAACACCCTAATGACGTAGGGGGTGCGGGTGCTTCCGAAGGGCTTGAGGGTAGTGAGGCTTTTCGACCCGTGGGGATCGCCTTACTGCACGTGCCCAATTAAGTTTACGCTTAACCCCTACACCGGGTGCGGTCACGGCTGCCTCTATTGCTACGCCAGATCCTATATCAGGGGGTTTGAGAAGCCCCACCCTAAGAGGGGTTTGATGAGAAACTTACTTCACGATCTGAGGCTAGTTCCCAAGAACTCGCTCATAGAGCTCAGCGCCTCAAGCGATCCGTACACGCCGCCTGAAGCCCGGTTAGGCATCACTAGGAGGGTGTTGAGGGCTATAGCTTCACGCGGGTTTAAGATACTGATCGTAACTAAGTCGAACCTAATCACACGTGATGTAGACATACTTTCAACCTCGAGATCCTCAGTAGCTATAACCATAACCACCCTAGACCACGAACTAGCAAGGCGTTTAGAGCCAGGCGCGCCTCCACCCTCAGCAAGGCTCGAGGCGATCAAGAAACTCACGGATGCGGGGATACCGGTCACCGTCAGGTTGGATCCGATCATACCTTACCTAAATGATTCAATAGGCTCCATCAGCGACGTCGTCGCCGCCGCAAGTGAGGCCGGAGCTCTTCAGATAACCACGTCTACGTATAAGGCTAGGCCTGACTCGCTGAAAAGGCTTTGCGAAGCGTTTCCCGAAATCTGCGGCAGGCTTAGGAGGCTGTACGTAGCGCATGGTGTGAGAACCCACGGCTATAGGTACCTGCCCACGGCTATGAGGTTGAGATACATCCTAACGGTTAGGGAAGTAGCCCTCAAGCACGGGCTGGCCTTCGCCTCATGCCGGGAGGGATTCAGAAGCTTAAACACGCCTGGAATTCACTGTGACGGGTCTCTCTACGCCTACCTGAGAGTGGGTGAGGCTTCAGGAACGTAGGCCGGCCTCACGGTCTTGGCGCCGGGGGCGGGATTCGAACCCGCGTGCCCCGCAGGGGGCAGTGGGTCTCCCTTCTCTAAGCCGGAAGGACTCGAGCCCACCCCCTTGGGCCGCTCGGGCACCCCGGCTCAAGAAGTAAAGCGCTCAGCTGTTATTAAGGTTAATGCGGCATGGCACGGGCTTACGATCCCGTTTTCAAAAGTCCGGTACGTCAACGACGCTATCAACGATATCTCTGGCCCTCTCAAGCCTCCGCTGATGTTCCTGAAGGAATCTCCTCAGCCTCTCCGCGGCCTCCCTCTTGCACTCGCCGCAGAGCATCTCGCCACCCCTACACCTCAGGTAAATCCTCTTAAGCTCCTCATCGTCCGGCACTAAGTGGTAGGATAGCATCTCATACACTGGGCACTTCTCCGGCTCGCCGCCTAACCTACGTTGCTCGGCGGCCGTAGGTCTCCCCCCGGTTAAGGCCCGCATTAACTTAGCCGCAGCGACGTCAGGGTCGTCCGTAAGGGCTATGTAAGACTCGGGTTTTGATGAGCTCATCTTACCGCCTGTAAGGCCGCTCATGAACCTATGGTAGGTTGAGGCCGGCCGTTCAAGACCGCCTAAGCCTAAGCTCTTGAATTCCGCCGAATACCTGTCAGCTAAGTCCCTAGCGAGCCTTAGATGCGGGTCCTGATCAGCACCTACCGGGACTAGGACGACGCGGTGGCTACCGAACGAAGGTAGTTGCGGGTGCAGTATGTCTGCCATCTGCGCAAATATCGACATCACCTTACCGGGCTCCACATCCCCGTATATGTCCTTAAGCTCTGCCGACGTCACCCTACGTGAGAGCAGCTGCATCAGCCTGTAGTACTCGACCCTATAGTTGGACTGGAAGTATATGTGGAGCCTCTCTCTCCTCAAACCCAACGCCAGGTAGTTGGCTACGTACTCCTTAGCGTACCTGATCACGTCCCTCCTGCTGAGGCGGCGTACAGCGTATGCCTCAACATCAGCTATCGCTATGAATATCTCAGCCCCCAAGCCCTGATAGTAAATTACCTGATCTATGACCATCTTATGGCCGAAGTGCATATGGCCAGACGGCATGAGCCCTGTTAGTATGGCGAAGCCCTCGCCGCTTCTCAAGGCCTGCAAAACCCTCTCAAAATCCCTATGCCCGAATATCACGCCCCTCCTCATCAGGTGATGTGGCTTAACGATCCTCTCAAGCTCCGGGAGAACCTCCTTAAACGGCCTTATGCCGAAGTACTTGAATAGCTTATCATACTCAACCACTAACTGCGAGCTCCACGGGTCTAGACGGAACTCCACAATAAGCAACACCTTAAATGACGTTAGAGGTGTCTTAATTAACCTTACCTCGCAACCCCATGAACGCCGCGTAGGCGTTAGCTTTAGTTACCTTGAAGAAATCCAGAGACTGGTGGCGCTATGGGTCAAGACGTGATCAGAGCTAGTACAGGGATTCCTAGGCTTGATGCCGCCCTCGAGGGAGGAGTGCCTAGAGGAACGTGGGTCGCCGTTACGGGCGAGCCGGGCACCGGGAAGTCCATACTCTGCATGCACTTCGCTTGGGCAGGCCTTAAGGTCGGGGATCCAGTGATATACGTAACGACGGAGGCGGAGTTTAGGGATGTGATTAGGCAGGCAAGGCAGTTCAAAATGTACTTCGACGACTATGAGGTGCACTACCTTGGCGGCAGGCCCCCGTTACGCAGGCCCCAGCTCGTTGTAATAGATATATTCAGCCTGCTTAAGACGGCGCGCCAACTCACAGCAAGTGCCGAGGAGGTTGACCGGAGCAGGAGGTATGCGGCGCTTGAGATAGATGTTTTAATAGCCGCCATAAATGAGGCCTACAAGATACTCGACCTAGTGAGTGAGGCTAGGAGGTCGCCGCGCAAGCACGACCGGCTGATAATAGATTCCATGTCCGCGTTCTGGGCTGACAGGCCTGCGATGGCTAGGAGGTACTCGTACCAGCTGAAGATAGCGACTCACCGTGAAAATGTGACGGCATTCCTAGTTTCTCAGTACGCTATGACTACGAAGAGCTTAGCTGGGGACGAGCCAATAGTTGTTAGGGTAGGCGATGATGTGAGTGAGCTCACGATAGGTGAGTTCGTCCGCCGTTTCATGGCGGGCGAGTTCCGCGGGGATACGTACGTGCTCTCAATAGATCCGGAGAGTCTCACGCCGGCGTGGGGCCGGGTCTACGCAGCATACGCTCACGAAGACCGTAGAGAGTTACTCAAGGTGGTTCTCGAGGGTGGCGGTAGCGTAACTGTGACTAGAGACCACAGCATCTACACGCTTCGGGGAGGGAGGGCGGTGCCGATCCAGACGGCCGAACTCCGTCCTGGAGACGTTATACCTTCAATCACCCGTGGCTGCGGAGAGGCCGCAGTGAGGTTAAGGAGGGTTGCCAGGGTAGAGCCTCTCGGACGTGGCGGTCTCGTCTACGACATAGGTGTTGAGAGGTTTGAGAACTTCGTGGCAGGCGACTCGCTAGTCATGGCTCATAACAGCACGTTCGGATTCGGGCTTGAGCACATAGCTGACGGCGTCATACACCTATGGATGGATGACGTCGAAGTCGCTAAGGAAATCAGGAGGTACTTAATAATTAAGAAGATGCGTATGACAAACCATTACACGCGGGCTTTGAGAGTGAACATAGTGCCTGGTGAAGGCATGAAGCTAGACCTGATATGATCGTATATACTCATAACCGCCTACTACTGCTTAGTAAGCACGACTTTAGTGACGGCGCCGAGACTTACGATCTCATGCTTAAACTCCTTTAAAACGGATTTCAAGCGCCCTCTAACGAACTCCTCCCTAGGAATACCGTGTAGGGTCGCAACTAACCTAATCACAGCCGATGGAACCCCAAACTCCTCAGCAGTCTTCCTGAATTCCTCAGCCGGCAGATCAGGCGAGAATTCGTAAATTAACGCCCGGCATCCCCTCTTGATCACTCTAAAGCATTCGCTGAAGAAGACCCTAGGATCCCTCATGTGGTGTAGGGCGCCAGTACATACCGCGACATCCACCGATGCCTCCCTGAGCGGCAGGCGGTGGGCGTCACCGAGGATGAGGTCGTAGGGGCATCCGCACCTGCTGAGTGTTTTTGCCGCCTCGCTAACCATGCCTTCGGAGATGTCGAGCCCTATGAGGTAGCAGTTGCTGAGGCTACATACCATTGCCAGCAGGGAGCCTGTGCCGCAACCTATGTCAAGCACGGTACCTCCCGCCTTAACCAGCGACTTAATCTCCCCAGCAACGACTTCATGAAGGCCCCTCAACACATTAACAGCCACTAGCTTGTAGATCCTAACAGCAACCGAGGGTATCCCGCCCCCTCTCGACTGCAGGCTCCGGGCGAGCGAATTAATTAGCCTCACAACCAACCCGGGGGAAGCTCTCTTCAGAACCTTATAAGTAGGAGGTTAGGTGGGCCCGGGGGGATTTGAACCCCCGACCTCCCGGTTATCAGCCGGGCGCTCCACCTGGCTGAGCTACGGGCCCAAGTATTTGTGGGTATGGCATTCTTTTAAAGGTTTAGCTACAGCGATG
>JAMOVB010000099.1 GCA_027061705.1 Desulfurococcales archaeon | reverse complement strand
GGTATTGCCGATAGGTACTCCTCCAGCGCCTTGAGCTTCTCCTCCGGTGTCCTAGCGTCGAGATACTTAACCCACTTAGCCCTAGCCTCGGCTGGGAGGTTCGTAGGCATTGCCCGGCCCTCTAAGCTATTGATGTCGCTTCGTAAGTTAAATTAAGTAAGCCTACCCTCCCTCCTAATCCACTTTTCCAGACCTCCCTTCCTCGGCCCTATGCCTAGCTTAGCAAGCGTTCGCCAAGAAGACCTAACTATTGGGGGCAGATCTCCTAACTCCTTATAGTAGCTTAAGACCCACCTCCGTGTCCTCGGGTCGGAAGGATAGCCGCTGCCTAAGTCGCCCCACACGCTGCTGATTCTTCTAACGTGGGTATCACGAAAGTACTTAGCCACTATTGAAGCGGCGCTAACGACGACATACTTACGGTCAGCACCCGCCTCAATGACTAGCGGCACGCTCAAGCCCCTCTCCAGTATCTCACGGGCATTGCGTCCGGAGATTTCATCGGCGTACACCTTAACCAAGTTCTTCCTCCCGACAAGTGCTATTGCTGTCCTAACCAACTCAACAAGGCCGCGGGCGAGCAGTGTGTTTATATTCTCCTTATCAATAACTTGAGGCGGATAGGACCTAACAAGCACAACCTCGGCGGAGCTCAGCACAGCGCCAATAAGCGCTGCCCTCCGTAAGCGTGAAATGCTCTTACTATCGCGGACGCCGATGCTTCTTAATTTCTTAAGAGTGCTTTCTCTAACAACCACGCATGCTTGAAACATGCACCCCACGAGAGGCCCTCTACCAGCCTCATCGATTCCAGCCACCATTCTATCCGGCATTACCTACAGCCTCCGCAACCTCTCAATGATCCACTCCAGCGCGCTTAAGTCCCTAACCTCCCTACCCGATCCGTCTCTAAACACTTCTATTGTAACGTATTTTAACCTGTTTAAATTCTCAATATACTCCCTAAGAAGATGGGAGAGAAACCTGCGTGAAGGCATCACGTGAGCCATTACCTGCCCATGGATGCGCTTAACGCCGTGCACGTGAGCGCTGAAAGCCCTTTCCAGAATTACGGGAGGGGCGTCGCGAAGGACACCCACAACAGTACCTAGGCTTGCCCCCCATAGCTTATGCCTGCGTTCAATAATGTGAGGGAGGTCAATGCAGACTCCTACACTGCTTAAATTTACTTTCTCTAAGACAGCAGGTAGTTTTTCCTCATTAGAGCAACACCTATCAGCAACGGTTTCCACTAGCACGTTAGTTCCTAAGTCATTAGCAAGCTCAGCAATACTAGCTAAGGACTCCACAGACGCATCGATGCAAACTCTATCGTTAGGTCCGCAGAATGCCTGATTTGTTGAGAGGTGCGTAAGGACGTATTCAATAGGTACGTATTCTGAAATGCCTAGCGCGGTTCTAACTACCTTTAACGACGCTAACCTCACTTCCCTTATTGGGGAGGCTAGGTGCACCTCACGCCACGGCAAATGCACGGCCAGTAATAGGTTATTGTCTGCTAGGAGCTTCGCAAGCCTTCGTGACTCTGGCGAGCTGAGGGTTAGGGGATAATCCAAGCTCAGCTCCACGCCATCAACGTTTAAGTTGATGGCGGACCTAACGAAGCTGTCGATATTGCTTAGGTTCTTAAGCCAGCAGTTGAGCAGTATCTTCACATCCTTACTCAATACTTGACACCCACCCTTCGAAGCAGGTCGAGAATGTGGTCAAGCGGGTCCTCAAAGTCGCTCCTCAGTCTCTTCAAAATACTCTCAAACGTCCTACTTCTATTTAGGCCTCCCTTCTCCTGGATTAGCGCTAATATTTCGTCATCCCTTCTACATTTAAAGAGGGGGTAACCCTTACTAGCTACGTAGTCATTAACGTAGATTCGGCCGGGGTAGTAGGTTATGCCTAGCGTTCCGAGTAATGCGGCTTCCCTAGCTAGTGTAGAACCTCCGGTCACAACTGCGGCTGCATAGTAGCTTAAACTCACGCCGTCGTACCCCCCGCTAATTACGGAGACCTGTATGCCGGCATCTCTAAGAACTTCAATGAGCCTTGCGTGGGAACCGTACCTAGGAAGGAACACCACGGTATACCCGAGGTCGTTAATCCCCCTAGCAAGCCTTACAAGGTTTACACCGACCTCCACACCGCGGTAGTATGTGGCTTTCTCTTCATGCGGCCTTAGGACAACGTAGTCGCCCGGCGTTAGGCCAAGATCCTTAACATGCTGTTCACTGGGCCTTGATCTAAGGATCCAGAGTAATTCATCAACCCCTCTATACTGCCGTAGCATGGCGTCATCATACATGAAGCGCCTAAGCTCCCTGCCAGGTATTGCCTCAGAAGCAAGAACAGCGTCAGCCAGAGGGAGCGAGAGTCTGCTTGGTATGATGGCGTGGGGCGAGTCCGTAATGGCTACGTACCCCACGCCCGTTCCGAAAGCGACCCGTGCTGCAGGGGGGTTCGGGTACGCTATCAGCACATTTGGGCGGAACCTTCTTACGATTCCAGTTAATTCGACCATTCTTTCAGCATCGGCGATCACCTTATCGTAAGAATCTCCTTCTGAATACTCTCCAACAACCACTGCATCAACTCCCTGCCGCTCTATAGACGCTATGGTATATTCATACCTCCTACATGTTAGTAGCACGTCGTGACCTAGTTTAATGAGGCTCCTAGCCAATGAGGCGAAGAGCGTGCCTTGCTTAGAGGTTAGCGCATCCATCCACACCCTCATGGAGTCAGCGCCAAATCATCACGCGATAACATGCCCTAAAACAGTTTTTAGTACCGCCTCACAATCTCCAAGGAGGTAGGGGGCATGTACGCTCGCCTCTTCGGTACGGACGGCGTGCGTGGCGTTGTGAACGAGAATCTAAATCCTGAATTCATAGTTAGGCTTGCCCAAGCTATCGGCACGTACTTTCAGCAAGGCTCTAGGTTGTTAGTGGGTAGGGATGCCCGCGCCGGGAACGAATATATAGTCAGGCTTGTTGAGGGTTGTTTGATAGCTGCCGGCCATAAGGTTTTCGACGCTGGTGAGTTACCGACTCCCGCGCTTCAGTACAACATAAGGAATAGGGGATTCGACGGTGGCGTAATGGTGACGGCCTCCCATAACCCGCCTCAATATAGTGGCTTGAAGGTCGTGATGGCTGATGGTGTTGAGGCTCCTCGTGAGGTGGAGGAAGAGATAGAGAAGATATTCTGGGAGACCCGCTTCAGAAGGGTTAAGTGGTTCATGCTGCAGAGGGGGTTCCACGTAATTAGCGATGCCCGGGACTTCTACGTTAACGGCATACTTGAGAAGGTCGATGTAGAGAAGATACGAAGCAGGGGCTTCAGAGTTGTGGCCGACTGCGCGAATAACGTTGGGGCATTAACAACGCCCTACCTACTCCGTAAGCTGGGAGTCAAGGTCATGAGCGTGAACTCTCATCTATCACCAATACCGTATAGGGAGCCTGAGCCCGTTCCTGAGAATTTAAGAGATACTGCAGCCATAGTTAGGGATCTTAACTTCGACCTAGGTGTGGCGCACGACGGGGATGCTGATAGGGCGATATTCATTGATGATCGCGGCCGCGTCATACCTGGGGATCGTAGCGCCACACTTCTTTGCAGGCATCTCGTTGTGAACCGTGGCGAGAGAGAGCCCGCAAGGGTAGTTACTGCTGTGTCATCATCAACCGTTATCGAGGATGTGCTTAGAGAGCTTGGTATTGAGGTTGTCTGGACTAAAGTTGGCAGTGTTGGTATCGCTAGGAAGATGATGAAGATAGGTGCCATAGCTGGGTTCGAGGAGAACGGCGGCTTCATGTACCCGCCGCATCAGTATGTCAGGGATGGCGGTATGTCGCTCGCATTAATGCTCGAACTACTGGCAACTGAGAAGGTTAAGCTGAGCGAGCTCGTCGATGCCCTACCCAAGGCATACCTCATAAAAACCAAGGTTCCGATAAGCAGTAGGGAGGAGGCGGAGAGGGCTGTTGAGGAGGTTAGGAAGAGGTTTAGGAATATTCGTCAAATAAACATAGATGGCGTTAAGGGAATAGGTGATGATTTCTGGTTCTTAGTGAGGCCTTCAGGAACAGAGCCGCTTCTGAGGATTTTCGTGGAAGCGAGAAGTGAGGAAAAGGCTAAGGAGTTACTTGACGAAATAATGCGTGTGGTTAAGGAGGTGCTTAAAAAGTGAGATACGCACTCCTTAACCTCCTAGCCTGCCCCATGTGCAGGAACTTCCCGCTGAAGCTCTACGTATTAGAGGAGGTAAGATATGATAAGGAGTTTAAAGTCAACACACCATTTTGCGATGTTTACTGCGGATTACTTGGAAAGCCTGTTAAGGAGGTAGGGGATAAGGTTAACTGTAGAGATTGCGTGAAGAGAGACATCATAGCTGGGGTTCTAGTCTGTGCTAACTGCGGTAGGTGGTACCCAATAGTAAACGGTATACCGATGATGTATCCCGACGAGAAGAGGAAGCATCCAAACGTCAGAGGGAGGGAGGAGGAGTTTATCCAAAAATACAAGGATGTTATGCCGGAAGAGCTTAAGAAGGTGCTTAAGCTCACCTCCTAAACCTTCTCCTCCGCCTCCTTCTAAAGCCACGCATGAGTATATCGGCGGTGGACTCCTCGGCAAGGATTTTAGGTTTAAGCTCTTCAAGAGCCTCTTTAATTTCCTTCAGTTTCTCCTCATCAACGGGGTTCTGCTCAAGGAACTCTTCACCGGTAGACGTTAATCTCAGCTTACGCGTAACCGGATGCGTCTCTATGAGCCCCAGGTAAAGCAGTATCCGTAGATCCTCCGCTAACGCCCTGCTGCTCGCCACATCACCTATTACTAGAAATTCGTAGCCTAGGTCAACACCCTTCTCGTCCTTTAGCATGTGAATCAGTTTAGACAGCGACCTCTCCGATATCTCCTTCATCTCCTTAATTACGTGGAGAAGCAGTAGTTTCTTTAGGTCCTTCTTAACGGCGTCGATTGTCACGACGGGTCTGGTAACTATTCTCAGTTCCTTACCGCTGGATCCCTTCTGCGACAACTTACCACCGTTACTTTTCGTTGGGGAAATAATTAAAGGTTGCATCTCCCTAGCGGTTGAGGGACCTAAAAGTTAATTCGTCGCCTAAATTCAAATCACTGAGGTGGGAGCTTGGCAGAGATTAAGGAGGTTAGGGTAGGCCGCGGTTATGAGATAAGCATACATAGTCACATTCGTGGATTAGGGCTTGATGAGAAGGGCGAGCCGAAGTTCGTTGCCGATGGCTTGGTTGGGCAGTTACAGGCAAGGAAGGCGGCAGGCGTTGTAGTTGAGTTAATACGGGAGGGGAGGCTGGCCGGTAAGGGCATACTCTTCGTAGGTCCTCCTGGTACGGGGAAGACTGCCTTAGCTGTCGCTATAGCTAGGGAGTTAGGTGAGGACACACCATTCGTGGCGCTTAGCGGGGGTGAGATATACTCAAGCGAGGTTAAGAAAACCGAGGTATTAATGCGTGCAGTGAGGAAGGCCATGGGAGTTAGAATACGTGAGATACGTAAAGTGTATGAAGGCGTAGTTAAGAGTATTAAGATTGCATACGCGAGGCACCCCTTCAACCCGTACGTGAGGGTTCCTAGGGAAGCGAGAATAACTCTGGCGACTAAGAATGATGAACTAACGCTTAACGTCGGCGAGGAGGTTACGGCGCAGCTCGTTCAGCTAAGGGTTAGGCGCGGTGACCATATATGGATTGATGCTGAGACCGGGATAGTCCATAAGGTTGGCCGCGTACGCGGTGTTGAGAAAGCCAGGTATTATGACGTGGAGCCCTGGAGACTTGAGAGCGAAATGCCTTCCGGACCGGTTAAGAGGGAGAAGGAGATAGTTAGGGTATTCACGTTTAACGACCTTGACGTCTACGCAGCGAGCCAGAGACTCTCGATAACAGGGCTGTTTGGAATAGAGCTTGAGAAGGAAATAGACGACGAGATTAGAAAGAGCGTTAACAGTCAAGTTAAGAAATGGCTTGATGAGGGCAAGGCCGAGATAGTTCCTGGGGTGCTCTTCATAGATGATGCCCACCTCTTAGACCTCGAAGCCTTCGCCTTCCTAACTAGGGTTCTAGAGTCGGAGTTCTCGCCGATACTAATACTAGCGACTAACAGGGGAATGACTAAGATCAGAGGAACCGATCTAGAATCACCTCACGGGATACCGTTAGACTTGCTGGATAGGCTTCTACTCATCCCTGTGAAGCCCTACAGTAGGGAAGAGATAAAGAAGATAATTGAAATAAGGGCTAATGAGGAAGAAGTTGAGCTAAGTGGTGACGCCCTGGAAAAGCTCGCCGATATTGGTGTTGAGCGAAGCTTAAGATACGCTGTCCAGCTATTACGTCCGGCGCAGGTAATAGCCAAGAGGAAAGGACGTGGCAGAGTTAGTGAGGAGGACGTTGCTGAGGCCATGAAGTTATTTGCAGACATTAAGTCAAGCGTGGCGATGATTAGAGAGTATGAGAAACTCTTTATGAAGTGATAGATACTGGATAACTAAGCCTTAGCCTCAGCCTCTTCGTCAAGCCCCATAAGCGGTATGAGGAGAGAGGGGTCATCAACCTCTATCTCCTCCCCCTTCCTTCCATCTCCAATAACTAAAGTCACAACGAGGTAGCTACCTACCTTGACTGCCTTAACCTTCTTTATACGCATCTTAGTTGCTGGGTCGGACTCAATCATCCCGTCGGTCCCGCCCGTTAGGGCACTCCTACTCACTAGTGAGTAGGTCTTCAACCTAACCTTAGTTGCTATGTACTGGTCGTAGCCTGTAATAGCTAGCGCAATCATTACCAACGTTGCGATAATAAGTAATATCTCAACACTCGCACCCACTACCGCCACCTAATTAGCAAGGTCTGGGTTAGGGTGCTTTAAAGAGTGAAGCCTCAAAACGCCGTTCTCTAAAGCCACCCTACTCAATAGAGTAGCCGAGGTTTTTCAAAGCAGTTGTAGCAGCTTCTCGGGGGTTAGGGGACTTAGTTATCGCCGACCCTATTACGATTATGTCGGCTCCAGCGCGGGCGAAGTTAGAGGCCTCGTAGGGTTTTATACCGCCGCTGACGGAAAGCAATAGCCTATCTCCAAAGGCGTCCTTCACCTCCTTAACCAGCTTCAGTAGGGCTGAAGCAGTAATTCCGAGCTTTCTTTGAACGTCTATACCTACATGTAGATTTACGGCGCTGATGCCTAAAGCCAAAAGCTCCTTAATACGTTTACGCAGTTCATCCTCGCTCCTAAGCCCTATCATATCCACCTCCACATCAGCTCCCTTAGCCTTACAAGCCGTGTCAGCAGCTCTGATCACCTCATCATCACTGGAAGCGAGAACTGTCACAATATCTGCTCCATTACCGACGGCTAATTCCGCCTCAAGCCCCCCTACATCAGCCGACTTCATATCCGCAAGTATTAGGATGCCATCCTCCCACTTTAGAGAGCTTACGACGGAGACTGCCTTAATTCCCTCAGACTTTATTAAAGGTGTCCCCACCTCAATAATGCCTATAGGTAAGCCCCAAAGCTTTCTGAGGACCTTCAATGCATTCTCCAACGATGTGAAATCTAAGGCAACTTGAAGCAATGGTTTACCCTTCTCCCTTAAAGCACTCTTTAACCTACCCAAGATTAGCACCCGAGTAAACGGTTGTGGAGGGTTAATACGTTGTTCCAGCAGCTTTTTCAGGAGTTTTGCCTGCGCTGATTTTATTACGGATTGGAAAAAACGCTGGAGGCGTTCTCCTTCAAGCCCTACTAAGCCTTACTCCTTCTTAGCGATAACTATTTCGATGGTAGATACTCTAGTCTGCCTGCCCTCAGCAGTGGTTACTACCTGGCTGCCTATCTTTATGTCCTTGATGTCGACCTTGTCGGGTAGGAACCTGCTCCTAACGATCTCGACAGTGTCGACAGCCTTGCTTATTGCTCTGCCCCTAGCCTTTATCACTATCTCATTGACGCCCTGGTTCAGCAGGGTTAGTGTTGCTAGCACGTAGTTCATTACGGGCTTCTTACCTACTAGGACTACATTGCTTGAGATGGGGCCTTGGGATGACATTGCTTTCCACCTCGTTGCAGACCTTACTTTTTAGTTCGCGAAGTACTCTCAACCTATACCTTATAAGTTTTGTTGTGTTAAGCTTTGAACTAAACCTACCTCTGCGTAGGATATCTCTTAAAGTATG
>JAMOVB010000098.1 GCA_027061705.1 Desulfurococcales archaeon | reverse complement strand
TGTCCTAACACCTCATCTGGGTGAGGCCTCAGCGTTACTTGGTAGGAGATTCAGCCCTCCAGCCTCTATTGAAGAGCGTGTTTCGATCGCTAAGGAGATATCGAGCAGGTACGGTTGCGTCACGTTACTTAAGGGCTATGTTGACGTCATAGCGTCGTCTGACGGTAAGTATAAACTCAGAATCGGTGTGGGGCACCAGGATATGAGTTGCGGCGGCACCGGAGATGTGCTGGCGGGGCTAATAGCTACGGCGGTAGCTAGGGGCGGTAGCTTATTCAGGGCAGCATGTATTGCAGCGTTCGTTAACGCCGCTGCTGGTGAGTACGCCTACCTGGTAGGAGGTAAAGCCTCGCCTACTGAGATCCTTAAACACGTGCCTCAAGTTCTCAAGGATCCCCTAGGATTTGCTAGGAGGTTATTGAACCTAAGGAGTGAGGTAAGCTCATAACCTCACTACCTACTTTTCAACGTGAGGGGGATGGGGAGTAAGTTAATATTCGTTACCGGGGGAGTGCTTTCAGGACTTGGTAAAGGCGTTGTGACGGCATCTGTAGGTCTTCTTCTGAAGGCGTCGGGCCTCTCAGTAACGGCGATTAAGATAGACCCTTACGTGAACGTTGACGCAGGAACTATGAACCCATACATGCATGGTGAGGTATTCGTAACCGAGGATGGCGGTGAGACTGACTTAGACCTCGGCCATTATGAGAGGTTCCTTAACGTTAACCTCAGTAAGAAGAATAACATAACGACAGGTAAGGTGTACTCTAGGGTTATAGCTAAGGAGAGAAGGGGCGACTACCTTGGCCAAACCGTTCAGATAATACCTCACGTCACGGATGAGATCAAGAGCGAGATACTTGAGGTCGTTAGGGAGCAGGGAAGTGATGTAGCTATAGTGGAGATCGGGGGGACGGTAGGCGATATTGAGGGCCTGCCGTTTCTTGAGGCGGCGCGTCAGATGCGGTTAGAGTTAGGACCTTCAAACACCATGTTTATTCACGTCGTGCTCGTACCGAAGCTAACCACGACTGGCGAGCTTAAGACGAAGCCGGCACAGCATAGTATACAGGAGTTAAGGAGGATAGGTATTCAGCCAGACGCCCTAATAGCTAGGTCGCCGGAGCCCTTGGATAACGAGGCACGCCGTAAGCTATCTCTCTTCGGTAATGTACCGCAACACGCGATATTCAGCGATCCCGACGTACCTAGCGTGTATGAGGTTCCGCTGATACTTGAGAAGCAGGGAATATTAGGGGTTATCTCTAAGAAGTTAGGCCTTAGGTTGGGGACTCCAGACCTAGCGTTGTGGGAGGCATTCGTTAGAAGGCTAAAGGAGTCCGTAACCCCGGTCAGGGTCGGCATGATCGGCAAGTACACTAAGCTGCGGGATAGTTACTTAAGCATCATAGAGGCGGTGAAGCATGCTGCAGCTCACCTTAGGGTTAAGGCGGTGTTCAAATGGTTCGAAGCGACCGACATTGAGGAAGGCAGGATTGAGGCTGAAAGCATACCTGAGAGCGTGGATTGCGGCATAATACTTCCGGGGTTCGGTAAGAGAGGCCTTGAAGGCAAGATCGAGGCCGTTAAGGCAATGCGGGAGGCAGGCGTGCCTACCCTCGGTATATGCTTCGGCCTTCAGGTTATGGCCATAGAGTTCAGCAGAAACGTGCTGGGCCTCGCCGGCGCGAATTCCACTGAGGTTGACCCAGCAACACCTCATCCCGTCGTCAACCTCCTTGAGGTTCAGAGGGGGGTGAGGGTTCTGGGTGGCACGATGCGGCTAGGGGCTAGGCCGATAAGGCTCATTAAGGGCACGTTAGCGCGGAGGATATACGGCAAGGAAATAGTGTATGAGAGACATAGACATAGGTACAAGATAAATGAGAGGTATCTAGACAAGTTCGAGTCATCCGGCTTCATAGTTAGCGGGGTAAGCGACGACTGTAAGGCAGAGATAATGGAGCTTAAGGGCTCAAAATTCTTCATAGGCACTCAAGCCCACCCAGAGTTCAAAAGCAGGCCGCTAAGTCCTTCACCAATGTTCATAGGGTTAATTGAGGCTGCATTAGATAGGAGATAGCGCGTCCGTGAATGTTTTAAAAATTATTACAATATGAACGCGAAAACATTTTCCCACTCTCCGAATAAATTATACGGTAGGACGAAATGTCGTTTAGGGAGACCCTAAACCTAAGCGAGGGGGCCGTTCTTCTCCTCGGCAACGAGGCTATAGCCCGCGGGGCGTTAGAAGCTGGAGTAGATGTTGCCACGGCCTATCCGGGCACGCCCTCCTCAGAGATTCTTGAGGCATTAATAAGTGTCCGTGACCGTGTAGGGTTCTATGCTGACTGGTGCGTTAATGAGAAAGTAGCTTATGAGGTGGCGTACGCTGCCGCAGCATCGGGGCTGAGAGCCATAGTCGCGATGAAGCACGTAGGTCTCAACGTTGCTGCCGAACCCCTTATGAGCTCGGCCTATACTGGGGTTAATGGCGCGTTAGTGGTGGTGACGGCCGACGACCCTAGCATGTGGAGTAGTCAGAATGAGCAGGATAATAGAATCTACGGATTCCACTCCTACATACCGGTCTTCGAGCCCTACGACCCTGCCGAGGCTAAGGATATGGTCAAGTACCTCTTCGGCTTTAGCGGGGAGTTTAAGCACCCCGTTATCCTAAGGACAACCACGCGCGTCAGCCATGCTAGAGGGCCTGTCACCCTAGCACCTATACCGAAGTTAGGTAGGGAGAGGAATATAGGGAGGTTCAATAAGGAGGAGCGCTATGTCCTAGTACCGTCGATAGCGCGCAGGGATAAGAAAGAGCTACTGAGAAGGTGGGAGTCAATAGTTAAGCGTGTTAACAACGTACCTTTCAATAGGATTGAAGGATCGGGTAAGTTGCTAGTAATCGCTTCGGGAGTATCTTACGGGTATGTTAAAGAGGCTGCGGAGAGGCTTGGCGAGAGCGTAACGATACTTAAGGTGGGTACACCTTACCCGATTCCAAGGGAGCTTGTGCTGAGGTCGCTAGATGAAAGCGGCGCTAATAAGGTTCTTGTTGTTGAGGAGCTCGAACCCCTTGTGGAGCTACAGGTGCGTTCGCTAGTGAATGAGGTTGGGATTAACGTAAGGGTAGTGGGCAAGGAGCTTGTGGGTCTGCCTTACGAAATGACATTCACTAGAGCATATAGGGCGCTGGCCAAGGCCCTAGGAAAGGATGTGGCGGAAGTCGGCTGGAGCGCGCAGCGTAAGCCTCAAGCGCCTAAGCTGCCTCCTAGACCGCCAGCATTCTGCCCCGGATGCCCCTACAGGCCGTTCTTCTATGCGTTCCGTAAATTCCTAAACAGAAGCGGGATCGACTATATAGTCACGGGGGATATAGGTTGCTATGCCTTAGGGAGAAACCCGCCGTATAAACTCCAAGACATCGTGATAGAGATGGGAGGAAGCATAGGAACCGCAAATGGATTCAGCATAGGGACGCCGCAGGTAGTCTTCGCTGTGATAGGTGATTCAACGTTCTATCATGCGGGATTACCGCCCCTAGTCAACGCCGTATGGCATAAGCTACCTATAATCACAGTAATACTTGATAATGAAGTAACGGCGATGACCGGTCATCAGCCCTCACCAGCATCTAGGCTTAACGGGCAGTACATACCGCCGGAGAACGTTGTTAGAGGGTTTGGCGTGAACTTTGTCAGAGTTGTTGATCCCTTCAACGTGGGTGAGGTCGAGAACGCACTTAAGGAGGCTGTTGCTCACGTACGTACCGCGGGTAAGCCAGCGGTCCTAATTGTGAGGAGGAAATGCGCGCTTGAGGCTCTCCGGGCGTTAAGGAGAGCCGGTGTCGCCGTGCCTAAGTTCAGCGTTAATAAGGAGAAGTGCGTGGCTTGCGGCATATGCTATAGGGTGTTCGCTTGCCCAGCAATAAGAAAGGGTAGTGACGGCAAGGCCGTGATAGATGCCGCATTATGCTCTGGCTGCGGAGTATGTGCTGACATATGCCCCGCTAAGGCGATAGAACCTATCGCAGAGGCTGGAAGTGTTAGAAGCTTAATAGATAAGTACTGGAGGTGAGAGCCGTGCCCCTGAACTCGATAGTTGTGGGTGTAGGTGGTCAAGGGATACTAACCCTAACAAGGGTGCTCGCGTCCAGCGCTGTTGCGAGAGGCGTTAAGGCGTTAGTGTCTGAAACCCACGGCATGAGCCAAAGAGGGGGCTCAGTAATAGTTCATTTGAGAATAGGTGACGATGTCTACGCCCCGCTAATTCCCGAGGGCGACGGCCATCTCCTCATAGGATTGGAGCTAGTAGAGGCCGTGAGGTACTCCTACTTCGTTAGAGATGATTCTGTCATTATAGTTAATAGGAGGGTTATACCGCCGTCGCTACCCGATGCCGAGGTTCCTACAGAGGACGAGCTTCTCAAATACCTTAGGGAACTCGCAGGGGATAACCTAGTTGTTCTTGATGCGAGCGCTGAAGCCCAGAAACTCGGGAATCCCGTAGGGGCTAACATGTACGTCTTAGGCTATGTAGCCGGGCTACTGAGTAGAGCAGGCGTTGTCAGCATAGATTCATGCCGCCGTGAGGTAGGTAAGATCGGGAAAGGTAGGGTAAGGGAAGCTAATATCAAGATATTCGAGAAGGGCCTGAGCGAAGGAATTCGATGTGAGCGCATCCTAAAGTCGATCTGCAAGGCATCCGGCGTTTGCAGAGATAGTTAGTGATTAAGACGGATCCTAGCTTAAGTAACTCTGAGAAGATGATTTTTAGGAAGCCGAAGCCTAATCTGTGAGAATATGATTAGTAGTAAAGTGTGTGAACACTACGTTAAAAACTCGGTTTAACTTCTGTGCCATCACACCGACACGTAAGCAGGCGCTCGGCTTTAACAGTTCCTTGTTTTAGAGTTTCCTCGATTCTATTATTATCATTGTTGTTGTTCCTCTAACCTGCGGTATCCTCCTGATTCTGTTTATTACTAGCTCCCTTAACGCCTCGTGTGATTCTGCTTCCGCCTTCACTACGAGGTCGAACATTCCGTAAACCACGTGTATTTCCTTAACACCCTTTATCTTCGAGAGCTCCTCCATAACCTGCGATTCCGCACCTATTTCTGTATTTACAAGAACTATCGCGGCAGGCATAGCGCCATCATCGTAATATATAGTCGAGGCACCTAATAAATGTAGTATGGATTTATTCACGGAAAATTAATTACTTCAGAAAGCCCGGTATCATCACCGACTGCCTCAGCCCTTACAAGGCTCATCAACTAAGGTAATTTAGGTAGCAGAGGGAAATAACTGATACCTACCGCAGTAGTTGAGGTGATCTCGTGAGGCTGGGCAAGGGCGAAGTCATATATCTGCGCAATGCTTCGGAAACCCTAGCAAGCTACTTAAGGAGGTTAAGCAAGCTAGGGGAAGTTAAGATCATCACTAAACCTTCAACACTGCCCGTACTGTTTAGGGGGTCTATCAAGCTTATTTGTCTGCCTCCCCTCACCGTGATCTCTGAGACCCCTGCCGAAGACTCTGGGACATTACCGTCTATGACGGTTGCTGATGAGTGTTGGGCCGAGTGTAAGGCTGTCTCATTACCCAGTATCTTGAAGGCTGCTGAGGCTTTAGCTGAGAACACGCCCTCCCTCGTAACTATCGAGTACTCTGGTAGCGTTGAGTACAGAATTGTGGATACATCCCTAGGGAAGTACGTTGAGAGCTACCTTAATGCGAGGCATGTGGCGTTTCTGCCTAATCTCCGGGAAGTGGTCGTTAGGGAATTGACAGCTAGGCCGTGGTACTTATGGAGCAATCATCCGGTTGTCTACGGTATTAGAGAATTAATTAGGTCAGGAAGCGTGCCTGAGGAGTGGGAGTGTAGGTGCTTAGGCATCGAGCCCCCCAGGAAGCTGCTCATGCTCTCAAAGCCTCTGCTCTATTTAGGGGATAACGTTCTAATAGCTGAGATACCGTTCAATGCTTCATTAGCGCTTGCCTGCATACCAAGCGACAGGAAGTTAAGGGAAGAGCTTATCGTTAGGTCTCTAACGTACGTCTGCTAAGCCCTTAAGGCCTTCATGACAGAAACTCTCAAACTCACACCTCGATCACATCTCTATCCTTGTCTGCTTCCTTCTGCGTGATTGGTACTCCTCCGAGGTACCCTTAGCGACTATCTCATAGAGCCGTGCTTCCTCCTTCCCCGGCCTCAGTAAGCGGCCTAGCCTTTGAATGAACTGCCTGCGGGAGCCGGTGCCTGCTATCAGGATGCCTACGTTAGCGTCCGGTATGTCCAAGCCTTCATCTCCGACGGTAGTAACTACCAGAACACCACTCCTCATATTTCGGAATGCCTCTAGAACCTTCTTCCTCTCTTTAATATCCATCTCACCCGTCAGAAGGTACCCACCCACCCTCTCTGCTATGTCCTTTGCTAGGTCAACGTAATGTGCGAAAACTATTATTTTAGACCCCCTGCTTAGCTCGTCCTTAATTATCTCCTCAACCTTACGAATTTTCGATTCCGACTTCTGCACCAGCTGGCGAATTTCAGAGTGTATCCGTAACGCGTGCATCGCCCGGCGATCCCCCTTCCTGGCTGCCTCAAGTATTGATGTAAAGTCCGCGTAGCCGGCCACGTTCCTGTAGGCCTTACGTAGCTCCTCGTACTTACGCTTCTCTGCCTGTGTCAGAGGAACCTTAATTGTTATTATCCTGTACCTAGCTAAGTATCCCTTCTCAGCTAACTCTTGAGGCGTTTTGTAGTAGATAACGCCTCCCATAAGTGGAAATAGCATGACGTGCTTTCCGTCCTCCCTGTAGGGTGTGGCTGAAAGACCCATGCGGTACTTTGCAGGCATTTTTGAAGCTATTACCTTAAACTTCTCTGCCGGCAGATGGTGTACCTCATCGATAATCAGGTGATTGTAGTGCGGCAGGAGGTTTAACACGTGCTTGTAGGCTGTCTGATATGTAGCTAGGGTTATCGGCGCTATCCTCTTCTCCCTACTGTAGTATAAACCAATGATATACTCGGGAGCGTTAGTAAACCTCAATATGGCTTGCCTCCACTGCATGAGTTGCTCTTTAGTATATGCTATCACAAGCGTCCTTTGCCTAACCTTAGTTATCGAGGCAACACCTATGACTGTCTTCCCGGAGCCTGTTGGGAGGGCTACCACACCCCTCCCGCGGTTCTTCAGCCAATGCTCTATTGCCTCCTCCTGATAGTCGCGTAGCTCACCCTCAAATCTTAGGTCAATGCCTAGTCTAAGGTCATCCTTAAAGCCCGTCAGGTCGGTAATCGTAAACCCAAGCTTGCTTAGCTCCTCCTTGAGGTCGTGGTATACGTAGGGGTCTGCGCAGAACATCTTGCTTTTATGATCGTACCTTATCAGATTCCTTAGGTTGCCACTGTACAGGTCGCCTAAGTACCTGTCAAACCTAATGTAGAGTTTCGAGCCGTCAAACGATATTGTGGCGTTACCCAGACCCTTGCCCAGCATATCTTCAAGGAACTC
>JAMOVB010000097.1 GCA_027061705.1 Desulfurococcales archaeon | reverse complement strand
AAGGGACGTCTACAGCTTCTCCGCGGGTCAGCCCGGCCTACCGCCCGCAGAGGAAGTCATTAGGAAGACCTTCGAACACGCGCTTAAGGATCCCTTCAACCACTACAGGTACATGAGCACTAGGGGGATGCTGAGGCTTAGGGAGGCAATAAGTGAGGATCTGAAGAAGTACGGCGGTATAGACGTCCCTGTCGAGAACATAACCGTAACGAGCGGCGGTGTCGAGGCCTTCAACCTAGCGTTGGCGGCCACCACGGACCCCGGGGATGAGATACTCCTTCTAGACCCTACCTACAGCGTCTACTGGGATCTAGCGAAGTACCTTCAGCTTAAGGTCAAGACATGCCCTCAAACAGTTGAGAGAGGCTTCCAGCCGGAGGAGGAGTGTATTGAGGAATCTATAACTAGGAAGACGGCAGCCGTAGTAGTGGTGAGCCCGGATAACCCTACGTCAAGAATACTCTCCGAAAGGATACTGAAGCTAATAGCTGATCTAACGGCGGATAACGATGTTTGGCTAATATATGATGAGGCGTACAAGCACGTCGTATACGAGGGTAGCCACGTATGGATACATAAGTACGGCAACACGATGGAGCGCTTAATAAGCGCTAACTCATTCTCTAAGGACATAGCGATACCCGGCTTCAGACTGGGCTACGCCTACGGCCCTAAGGAGATCATAGACGAGATGGTTAAGCTTAAGGGAATACTAACCATAAGCTCGTCAGTACCGGCTCAGTGGTTCGCCTACTACGCCCTAACAACTGGCGCTAAGGAGCGCTACCTAAGGAAGGTTCTACCCATATACCGCAGCAGGAGGGATGCTGCATACGAAGCCATAAGGAAGTACCTGCCGGAGGCCCGCGTGTGGAAGCCGCCGGCCGGGATGTACCTATTCACAGACATACGGCCGTACCTAGAGAAGCTAGGCATGAGCGACGTTGAGTTCACGTACAAGCTGGCCGACTCGAAGGCCGTAGTCATACTCCCCGGCTCGATATTCGGTAAGGTTGGCGAAGGCCACCTTAGAGTAACGTTCGTAACGCAGCCCGAGGAGAGGCTTAGAAGAGGCATAGAGCTAGTGTCAGAGTTCATACACGAGCTTGAGTCCAAGTGATGCCCGCTACCCAAACGCGTCATCAAACTACACTACTTAAGAGGTTCTGGCGATGACGTGCTGGCCGAAGGTGGGTGTCGGGGCGTTCGTACTCGACAGTGAGGGGAGGGTGCTACTCGTTAAGCGAAGGTATGAGCCGTCAGCAAACTACTGGGCACTACCGGGAGGCCATGTAGAGCCTGGCGAGAGACTTACAGACGCCCTGCTGCGCGAGCTACGTGAGGAAACAGGCCTTGTTGGAAAGTCACCGAAACTACTGGCGGTGACGGAGTACATCTGCCTAACCGACGCTGGTGAGGTGAAGTACCACTACGTAATCCTAGACTACCTCGTGAAGGAGTTCAGCGGCGACCTAAGGATTAGCGAGGAGAGTCTCGACGGAGGGTTCTTTAAGGTTAGGGATGCCCTCAAGCTAAAGCTAAGCATAAGCACCCGCAAGCTACTCAACGAACTACTTAAAAACTCCTTCAACCTAGACAGGGTCTATACCATATCAACTACCTTAAAGGAGAGCGAGTATGAACGCATCCTCACACAGCTAGGAAGGCCTTAACTAACACCTAAATCCGACAAACACTAACTAACAGTGGAAAGCTGATGAGTATGAAGAAGCTCTTAACATGCCCTAAATGCGGGACCTCATACGATGTTAGGTTAGGTAGGATAAGCTGCGGCAAGTGCGGCTCCCCACTACTTCCTAAGCCCCCCGACACCCTCAGAGCAGGTGGGGGGCCAGGCGTGTGGGTGTGGAGCGATTCACTCGCCACAGGCGTTTTTGAGAAGAGGGTCTCGCTCTATGAAGGCATGACGCCGTTAATCAGAGCCCATAATTTGGAGCGAATACTAGGCGCTAAGGAAGTTCTGCTGAAGGACGAGTCGCGGAACCCGACAGGCACGTTCATAGATAGGGGGGCCGCCACGGTAGTCACAGCGGCGCTGAACCTAAACGTAATGAGGCTAGTTACGGCGTCGCTCGGGGATCTCGGAATATCTGTGGCGACGTACGCTAGGAGAGCAGGCATCAGATGTAAGGTTCTAATACCCGCCACAGCACCTCCCGTTAAGACCTACCAAACCCTAGCGCTAGCCGATTCGGTGGAGTTTGTGGAGGATTACGAGAGGGCGGTGCATAAGGCTGAGAGGTACGGCTCGAAGGCCGGCAGCATGCCGGTAACCGCTAGGAACCCCTACCTTATCGACGGGTACCGAACGCTGGCTCTAGAGCTACTTAACGAGGTTAGGGAGGGTGATGCCGTAGTTCTCGTTCCCGTGGGAGACGGGGCGCTGGCGTGGGCCACGTGCCAGATCCTCAGCAAATTCACCCACGGCGTTAGGGTAATTGGCGTCAGAGCGTCTTCAACCTCCCCCCTACTGAAGGATGTTGCTGTGAGGAAACCCCTGCTCATGGACTTACTTAGGGATGCGCTCGCATCCACGGGCGGCTTCATTCTCGAGGTTTCGGAGAACGACGTTATCGACGCTGCCAAGACCTTAGCTGGGGCTGAGGGGTTGCTCATAGAGCCTACGGGAGTTACTGCCGTGGCGGCGCTACTTAAGTACTCAGGCGAATTCTCAAGCCCGTCTAAGGTGGTGGCGGTGATTACCGGGGGGCCTGCCCGAGACCCCGCGGTTCTCAGCATAATAGCTGAGAGTAAGGGCTTAAGGGAAGTTCAGAGGGTAGGGTTCACTAAAATGAAGATTCTCGAAGTGGTCGCGATGCAGGGGCCTATACATCCTTACGCGACGTGGAAGATCTTAACGAGCAGGTACGGCCTTAAGATAAGCCTTAGGTCCATCTACCAGCACTTCAACGAACTTCTGAGTATGGGCTTAGTGGAGGTCGTGGAATCTTCCGGTGAGAGGAGGCGTAGGCTTTTCAAAATAACTGAGAAGGGTGTTGAGTATATTAGAAGGTAATTCGGGCGGCTTGAGCGTGTCTATTAGCAATATTGAAGTAATACTGAGGTTAACCCCCTTATCAGCTACCCCCCTTTAGGGGGTGGGCGTTCAAGCATGGCTAGAGTGAGTGCCGTAAGGATAGCGCTGTTTACGGCGTTAGTGTACGTCGCGACAATAATACTTCAGGTATACACACCCGCGACGAGGGGTTACTTCGACCTGGGTGAGGTGGCTATATACTCAATAGCTGCGCTGTTGCCCCCGCTGGCTAACGCCGTGGCGGCCGGGGTCGGCTCCGCCATAGCTGACCTAACAACAGGCTACGGCTACTTCGCTCCCGGCACGCTGATGATTAAATTCACTGAGGGGTTCGTCGTCGCGTACTTGATGAGGAAGCTAGCGCCTAAGTCTAGGGCCGGGGTCGCTAAGGCGCTATCAATAGCGGCTTCCGTAGCGACGGGATGTGCGATCGCTGTCGCCGGGTATTTAAGGCTCTCCGGCCTCGCTGAGGTTTCATCAATACCCATAGAGATTGGCGGACACCCGATAGCGTCGATAGGGCTCAAGCTCTACATACCGCCCGCCACTTGGATCGGTGTCGGCGCCGTAGTGACTGCAATACTGCTGTACGCGGTCCTAGTGAGGGGTAGAGAGAATATATCGGCAGCGGTCTCAATGCTTATGGGCGGTCTCTGCATGGTTCTCGGATACTTCCTATATGAGTACTTCTTCACGAACCCAATAGTTAATCACCTCCCCCCGATACAGGCGCTAGTCGAGGTTCCCGTGAACTTCGGCCAGGTACTCGTCGGTATGGCGGTAGCGCTACCCATAACCTCCTTCCTTAGAGAGGCTAGGGGAAGTGAGGATTAGGGTAAGGAGCCTCAAGGTAAGGTTGGGTGGGGAGGTAATTCTAAGGGACGTTAACCTAGACTTGAGTGAGGGGGAGGTAGCGCTAATAACGGGTGAGTCGGGCTCGGGGAAAACAACGCTTCTGAGAGTGCTTACGGGAATCATACCGGAGCTAATAGCTGGGGAGGTTTCAGGCTCTGTAAGCCCTCCTCCCCCTGAGATCAGGGGTAAGTCGATCTACGTTCCTCAGGAGCCTTGGTTCTCAATATCCACGCCATACGTTTGGTCTGAAGTAATGTCATTCACTGGTCTTGGATTAAAGGATCTGCGCAGGGCTCTCAGCTTGTGGGGGCTTGGCGGGTTTGAGTATAGGACGACATACACCTTAAGCGCTGGCGAGCTACAGCGCCTCTCATTACTTATAGCGCGTGAATCCTCAAACCCGGTGGCGATTCTCGACGAGCCGGCCTCGCACCTAGACCCAGTCAACGCTGTGAGGGTTGTTGAGGCGGTTAAGCGCTTGTGCAGTGAGGGTTACTCAGCAATCGTAGCTGACCACAACGTAAGGCTTTGGGAGGGCGTCGCCTGTAAGGTATTCTCAATAAGTAGTGGGAGGCTAAAGGAGGGCGTCGCCGAGATCTACGGCGAGGCTGAGGAGCTGCTTCAAAGCCTAAGACCTCCGCAGTCACCTGGGGACGAGCTACTAAGTGTTGAGGTTTCATCATACACGCCTCCCGGAGCATCTGAAGCGGTGCTGAAGGACTTGAAAATCTCCGTTAGGGAGGGCGAGGTAATCCTAATTAAGGGCCCCTCCGGAGTCGGTAAGACGACGCTGTTAAGGGTCACTGCCCTCGCAACTAAGCAGCCTGTTAGAGGGGTTAGAGTTAGGGCGTGTGGGAAGGTACTCTACATACCCGATAACCCCCTACTCTACTTCACCGAGCCAACGCCTGCTAAGGAGGTCGGCAGGAAGGGTCTAAACCTACTGAAGGAGTTTGGGTTAGGACATAGGGTCAGGACGCCGATAGGGAGGTTAAGCACCGGTGAGAGACGCAGGGTCGCCATAGCCTCGGCGCTAGCTAGGGGCGCTTCAGTAGTTCTAATGGATGAACCCACGGTAGGGCTCGATCCGATGAGCAAGTATAGGGTTTTGAACGCAATCCTCTCAGTAGCGGATAGGGGAACGGCGTTCGTAATAGCTTCGCATGACCCGGTTCTAGAGCTAATAGCGAATAGTGTGGTGAGGCTCGGTGGTTAGCGTAGGCGCGATCCTAAGGGTGATAACCGACATTATCTTCGGCGCCATATTCGCCGGCGACGATCGGGAGTTCAAGCACGTCCCAGCAGCACTCACACTCTCACTCGCTGTGGCTCAGTCATACCTAGCGAGCGCTTGCGGCCCGTTAGGAATAGCCGTGTCGCTAGCCACGTTAGTGGCGTTACATGCCCGCGCATCAACCCTTAAGACCCTGGCGTACAGCCTAGCACTAACCTCGATACCGGCGGTATGGTACTTCCTAACCTCGCTTCCCTTCACCCTATCAGTAACGCGCTCGGCCCTAGCGGCGTTCAGAGTTATTGCGATCGGGTCGGCGTCGCTAGCATTCCTCTACTTCCTAAACCCCCTAGACATCTCTGTAGCCCTCAAGCGCTTTGGGAAAGGGGCCTCTGTATACCCGTCGCTAACGTGGAAGGTCGTCCCTCACGTAATGAGGGATATGCAGTCATCAATGCTTGCGGCGGAGCTTAAGGGCGAGAGGCTGTGGAGGGCTGTGGCGGTTACCACGCTAGCTGTTAGCGAGTATAGCGACTACTACGAGGAGGGCCTGTACTCGAAGCTTAGGCTATTCAACCCAAGGAACTGGTATAGCGCTAAGGCCGTTACAACGTACTCAGCGCTCCTAGCCGTGTGCGTAGTCGCTGCGGCCATCATTACGGTAACCCACTGCTACTAACCTATAAGTGCTCTCCACCACTACTTCCTACGGTGGTTAACGTGGCTTTGCGTGAGGGCGACGTGTTCGAGTACGTGTTTGACGTAGGGCCCCAGCACTCAGCCAAGCACGTTGGATCCGGCGACGTTGAGGTTCTCTCAACACCCTCCTTAATCCTATTCATGGAGGAGGCATGCCTCAAGTACTCGCAGGAAGGGCTTGAGGAGGGGAAGACTACTGTAGGCACGAGACTTGACGTTTACCACGTTAAGGCAGCGCCCGTGAACACTAAGGTCAAAGTCAGGGGCCGGCTACTGTCGGTAGATGGGCGTAGACTGCTGTTCTGGGTGGAGGCCTTCTGGAAGGATGTAAGGATAGGCTACGGCCTGCATGAGAGATTCATAGTCGATAAGGAGAAGTTCATAAGCAAGGTTAGGGAGGCGATCAAGGGTTGAGCGACTGGATGAGGCTAACGGGCCCCGACTTCGAAAGAGCTGTGAAGAAAATAGCTATCCTACCAATAGGAAGCGTTGAAAGGCACGGAGACCACCTCCCGCTAGGGACCGACGTTATCATACCTCAATGGATTGCCGAGAGAGTTGCCCAGCGCGTCGAGGGCGCACTCCTACTGCCGCCCATACCCTACGGATCATCAAAAACCCTTAGCAGGTTCCCCGGAACCATAGATGTAGATGCAGACGCTTTCAGAAGGTACGTTGAGTCCGTGTTAGTCGAGATCGCCAGAAACGGGTTTAAGGCGATACTCATTATCAACGGGCACGGCGGGAACACGACAGCGCTTCAATTCGCTGCTAAGGAGGCCGCCTTCAGAACGGACGCAGCGATAGTCGTCATTAACTGGTGGTCCGACGTGGCGCAGGACAAGAGGCTCGAACTATTCCCTAAGGAGTCTTGGGGGCATGCGGGGGCAGATGAAACGGCGGCCGTAATGCATATCGCCCCAGACACCGTCAGGATGGAGTTTGCCAGAGATAATCCGAAACTATACCCTACCATAAGGCTCTACTACAGGAGGTTTGAGGAGGAGGAACTATTTCCGGTGCCCTTAACGGGCATACCTAAGGAAGCAAGCCCGGAGAGGGGGAGAGAGTTCCTGAAGGCGGTTGTTGAGGAGATAGTCCGCATAGCTAATGACGTGATAAAGAAGGTTGAGGAGCTAAGCAGGTAGGTGTGAATGTTTTCCCCTTAAGCCCCTAAGCAGGGGCGAATCATTAATTACCTCAACCGCCCTAACCCCTTAGGTGCTGATGCTTGAGTGTTGAGAGGGAGCAGAGGAGGAAACTACGTGAGGAGCTAATAGAATCAGGCGTAAATCCCTACCCTCACATACCTAGGTTCAAGCCAACCCCGGTTAAGGATGTGGTCTCAAACCCTCCCGTAGGGAGTAAGGTGGCTATAGCTGGGAGGGTTGTTGCTGTCAGGAGGCATGGAAGGCTAGCCTTCTTAGATCTAGTCGATGACGGTGTGAGGATCCAATGCGCCCTGAACGCGAGGGTCGTCGGTAAGGAAGAGTTCCAGAGATTCCTTAAGATCGTCGACCTAGGCGACTTCATAAACGTGTTTGGCGAGGTGTTCTACACTAAGAAGGGTGAGCTAACTGTCAATATAGAGGCGTGGCAGCTACTCGCTAAGGCTCTGAGATCCCCTCCAGTTAAGTGGGGTCATCGACTACTGGATCCTGAGGTGAGGTACAGGAAGAGGTACTTAGACATAATGATGACGCCCTCAGTCCGTCGGGTGCTTGAGATCAGGTTTGAGACCGTGCGGAGGGTTAGGGAGTTCATGTGGAGTAGGGGGTACATCGAGGTTGAGACGCCTGTCCTGCAGCCAGTATACGGTGGGGCAGCTGCCCGCCCCTTCAAAACGCATGTATGGGCCCTTGACGAGGACTGGTACCTTAGGATAAGCCTCGAGCTCTACTTGAAGAGGCTGATAGTCGCTGGGTTCAATAAAGTGTTCGAAATAGGGAAGAACTTCAGAAACGAGGACATAGACGTTCTCCACAACCCCGAATTCACCATGATGGAGTCGTATGAAGCGTACGCCGACTACAACGCGATCATGAGACTGGTGGAGGACCTGATAAGCACGGTCGCGTTCAAGGTCATAGGTAAGACTGAGGTTGAGTACCCCATAGGCGAAGATATCGTTAAGCTGAAGCTGGCGCCCCCGTACAAAAGAATTAGGCTTGTGGACGGGCTTAGGGAGTACGCGGGGATTGACGTGGAGTCTATAAGCGATGACGACCTAAAAGAGTTGCTTAGGAGGCATAAGATCAGCTTAGCAGGCGGGTTCGATAGAGGTAGGGCTGTGGTGAAGCTCTTCGACAAGCTAGTGGGTAGGGAGCACCTCACGCAACCGACGTTCGTCCTCGACTTCCCCGCATCATCATCGCCGCTAACGAAACCGCATCGTAAGGACCCGAGGTATGCCGAGAGGTTCGAGCTCTACATAGCCGGAATAGAGCTGGCTAACGCCTACACCGAGTTAAACGACCCCGTGCTTCAGGAGAGGTACTTCAGAATGGAGGAGGAGAGGAGGAAGTTAGGCGATGAGGAAGCGCATCCCTTCG
>JAMOVB010000096.1 GCA_027061705.1 Desulfurococcales archaeon | reverse complement strand
AATAACCTATGCCTGCCCTCCAGTGACTTCACCAACGCCCAGAGTACGCAGTTAACCCGCATCTCAACACCGTCCTTGAGCCCCTCAAGACACGCAGCGCCGTTGATGTAGTCCACTTCAGTTCTCCTACCTGCGAGCACGTCCTGAAGCATCGAGGATCTATTACCTGAAGTCGCTTCAGCAACCCTAACAACCTCCGACACCGGGTCCTTAGGGAGGGCGATGCCCCTCACCCTCGCTAGCGAGCCTACCTCAAGCGCCGCCTCCGTAGCGACAGCTAACGCTGTCCTGATCCTTAGTAACTCACCATTAGTAATCCCTAGTAGGGCGGTCACGGGGTTTATGCCTGCATTCACAGCAAGCTTCAGCCAGACGTATCTCCACACGTTCTTAACGGGCTTGACGTTAAGCTCTCTAAGCATGCTGGCCACTTCCTCGGCAGTACCTTCGTCACCGCCTACGCTACCTACGTAGCTCTCACCAATCCCGGCGAGCTTAACCACGCCGCCGCCCCTCCTGAAGGCGCCGAGGTTGAGGACCGCCCTCACGTACCTAAAGCCTCTCCCAAGAACCCTCAGTACACGCTCAACTACCCCTAACCCATTCTGGCAAATAACAACTACAGCGCCATCCCTCAGCGACGGCCTTACGGACCTAGCCGCTGCCGTAACGTCGTAGGCTTTAACTGTGAGGAAGGCAACGTCAATGAGTTTACCGCCCAGCCGATGCTGAGGTACGGGCGTGGCGTCAACGCTCTCTAGCGAGTTATTGACGATTACCTTAACGCCGTGTTCTGCCGCGGCTTTTGCTTGAGCCGCTGTTCTGAATACTAGGTACGGCTTTATACCTACCGCATTCAAAGAATACGCTATTACCGTGCCGACAGCCCCCGGACCCACTACCGCGACGTTAACCCTACGTTCTTCTGAGGCGTGATCGCTCATTCCTCACATCAATGCTTACGTTAGGTTCTCCCGATAAGTGTGTTGCCCGAACCCCGCCCTGCCTCAGCTTGTGGGCTATGACCTCCTTAGTTAATCTGAGGGTTAGGGATGCCTTCCTTATGAAGTCTGAGAACCTGTCCTCAAATTTTAACGCCTCCTTGAGAACCTTAGCTATCATAGGTAGCTCATCTATAACGAACTTCCGTATAAACTCCCTGTCAGCTATGGAGAGGGTGTGCTTCCTATGTATTGCTTTAATCCTCCTGAGCACATCGTCAATGCCTATTGCCTCAATCTGAATCTCAAGGACGTACTCCTCCGGGTCAGCAATACCCTCATCCTCCTCCGGCAGACCTCCGTAATCCCTCAGAACCCTAGCTACTGCTTGAGGATCTGCGAAGGAGTACCAGTGTTGGGCGGCCGACTTGTACGTCGTCTCTATAACACCGTACTCCCTCTCCATAATCCTCAAGAGCTGATTCGGATTGTACCTTATGCCCCAAGACCTGAGCTTCCTCACAACCCCGCCAAAGTCGAAGTCACCGGGGTACTTCCGGCCATCCTCAGCATACTCCTCGCTAACCTCCCAAGCGGCCTTGAGAACGTAGTACGCCCTATCCCCATACCTCAGCAGCACTTCCTGGAGTACTGACTCGATAAGCGATACCAAAGCGTCTCCCATAGCTTTACCGGTTGGGGTTTAATAAGACCGGCCCGCCCTCCAGACGATGAATGACCCTCACCTCAAGTATTACTCGGGTATTACCGGCACCGGCTTGATTGCCTGTAATGTTCAGTTAATAACTTATCAAGCAATGATAGTGTGGGCGAGGTGTTGGCTGGGGACGGCGCCGCCGTAAGGCTGCGTGACGTTGTTAAGGTATTCGGAAAGAAGGTTAGGGCGCTTAGGGGGGTGTCGTTTGAGGTTCCTAGGGGGGCAATATACGGGATCCTCGGCCCCAATGGTGCTGGGAAGACTACGACTTTACGCATAATCGCCACCCTAGTGAGGCACGACTCCGGGTACGTTGAGGTTTTAGGGCATAGACTGCCTGACGAGAGGAACCTAGTTAGAGGTAGGATATCGTACCTCCCGGAAGATGCCGGCCTCTACCACAGGCTAACCGGTTGGGAGAACCTACTATACTTCGCGATGATATACTCCGACACGCTGGAGGAGGCTAGGAGGATGGCCGAGCTGGGCGTTAAGCTCTCAGGGCTTTCTGAACGTGACATACATAGGAAGGCGTCCGAGTACAGTAAGGGGATGGCTAGGAGGGTTGCCTTAGCTAGGGCGCTCATGGTTGGCGCCGAGCTAGTGCTGCTTGACGAGCCGACTTCAGGGCTGGACGTCTTTTCAGCGTACTCCATAAGGAAGATAATCAAGAACTTCGCCAAGTCCTCCGGAGCCACGGTACTCATGTCATCTCACAACATGCTTGAGGTTGAGGAGCTCTGCGATAGGGTCATCCTAATTAATAAGGGCTCGATCGTCGCTGAGGGCGAGCCCGCCGAGCTTAAGGAGAGGGCCGGCGCCGCCAACCTTGAGGAGGCGTTCATTAAGCTAGTGGGTGGCGTGTCTTGAGGAGGAGGGGTAGGCTATATCCCGTAATTTGGAAGGAGCTCCGCGATATGGCTAGGGATATCAAGACGATAGCAGCGATAGCGATCCTGCCGCTAATCATGATGCCATTTATGGGGCTGACATCTATATATGTTCAAACACTTCAGCAGGGCGTCGCCGTAGTGATTAACGAGGATCCAGGGAAGATAGTCATAGGTGACCACGTCTTCACGACTCAACAGCTCGTTAATGAGATCGAGAATGCCCTCAAATCCAAAGGCTTCATAGTAACCACGCATAACGTAAGCAGGTTCGACATAAAGGTCATAATACCTAAGGGCTTCAGAGCCAATATATCCTCGTTCACTAGGCTCGCACTTATAAGGATAATCAAGGCGGTCGGATCCACTAAGGCAAATGCTGGCGAGTCAGCAGTAGCATCCGTGCTCGGCTCCTTCGCGCATGAGGTGGCCGTCGCTAAAGTCGACTACCTCGGCAGGCTAGCTAGGGTTAAGGTGAGCCCTAGCTCTGTGCTCGACCCGATAATATACACGACAACGCTTGTCGGGCCCTCAGGCGCCGCCGTCAGCGTTGTCGAGAGCTTCAGAGTAATGCTTGGTAGGATTCTCGCATTCAGCCTCATATTCGTAACGACGCCTTCAATCGCCTACATAACCGACTCAGTTGTCGGCGAGAAGGAAAGGAAGACCTTCGAAGCGCTACTCGCGACGCCTGTCCCGCGCTGGTCGATAGTCATCGGTAAGGCGCTCTCAGCATCCCTGATAGGGCTGGCCACGGGGTTGGCGGACGCTATAGGGCTACTCCTATTCTTCGCAATACCTTCAATGACTTACGGCATTAACCTCCTCAAGCTGCTGACGCCGACCCTGCTCGCCGCCCACGTTAGCGCAGTATACCTTTCGGTACTGGCGTCCCTTGCCCTAATACTCCCTATAGTGATAAGGTCAGGCAGCTATAGGGTGGCGCAGGCGTTCTCACTGGCGATTATAGGGGTCGCATCGATAGTGTTCTTCATAGCGCTCTACGCCAACATAGGGGCGCTGACGCCCTCACTCAGGTACCTGCTGTACGTGATTCCATATAGTCATGCCGTATGCATGATTAAGCAGGCCGTACTCGGCGAGGTCTGGAACACGATACTCCATTCCCTAATACTGGTTGGTGAGATAGCCGTGCTACTCGCTATAGCGGTTAAGCTGTTCAGTGAAGAGAAGATTATCTACTCAAAAACTTAAAATAACATCCCTTACTTACCCTTTTGGGTTCGGGCTCAATGGTAGGCGGCAGCGCCAGCGTTAAGTCATTCCTTAGGTCGCGGTGGACGACCATATTCTCCGTAGCGGTTCTAATAGCGGCTCTAGTGGTCGGCTCCTACCTACGGTTATTTCCAGTATTCAACGCGGAGAGGTGGGGCTACGGCCCCATGCTCCAGGAGCTCGACCCATACTCAGAGTACTGGATTGCTGAACACCTGCTCAAGCACGGCCTCGGTTACTTCAGCCAATTAACACCGGCTAACCCGGTCACCCACATATTCTGGTATCCGTGGGGCAGGGACTTCACAACGACAGAGCCTCCCCTGCTTTCGATGTTTTCCGTAGTTACCTACTACATAGCGCATGCCTTCAACCCGCACCTAACGCTCTACGTGTGGATGGTCTACCTCCCCATACTCTTCTACATAATAGCTTTGCTCGGCATATACTTCACAGCCCGGGAGATCTGGGGAGACATAGCGGCGGCGCTGGCCGTAATAACGGCTGCCCTAATATTCGTGAGCAGGCATCAAGCCGGCTTCACGGTGAAGTACGCTATAGGGCTTGCCTTCATATTCCCGGCCATATACTTCCACGTGAGGGCGTGGAAGCGTGGTGAGTTCTTCTCGGCAGCGTTCGCCGGCATATTCCTAGCTCTGACAGCGCTCTCATGGGCTGGTTTCAACCTGCTCTTAGGTGCCATAGCTATTCAAGCGATCCTAATGCCGCTAATAAAGAGGATTAGCGGTGAGGACATTCTAAGACTGTTCATAGAGTACGCGCCGTTGGCAGCAGCAATCATAGGAACGCCCTTCTACAGAGGGCCTCACTACATGTATGCCAGCGTGGGTGCCGTTATACCCGCGTCACTCATCATGCTGATGATAGCGTACGGAATTCAGCGGATGGCTAGAAGGAAGGAGGTCGTTATATCAATGCCTCTATTCAGAAGGCACAGGCTGATTTACGGCCTACTGATAATACTCATATTCGTAGGCGGTGCCGCCGCCCTAGCAACAGGCACTATAGCGGTGAGGGGCAAGGCAGCGATGGCGCTTGGGTTGAGGGTTCACGGAATATCGACTACTGTGCAGGAGTATGTTAGTCCGTCAGCCTCAAGCATGATTAGGGCTGAGGGCGCGGCGCTAGTCGCGTCGTTGATAATGATTGTGTACATGCTGTACAGGATCATATTCAAGAAGGACGTCACATACCTGTTCGTGCTTATGCTCCTCCTAACAGCGCTTTACTCAACATTCCACCTCTCCTACTTCATGCCGTACATGAACTACATAGTGTCG
>JAMOVB010000095.1 GCA_027061705.1 Desulfurococcales archaeon | reverse complement strand
CAGCCTAATCGGGGTTCTGATGGGGAGAGTGCTATCAGCGAAGTTCAGGAAGGAGTGGTTCATTGACGTGATAGCCCTTGTGGTTGTGGTGATATACTCGATAGCTATAATAGCGCAGGGCGTCACGATGTGGGCGCCCATCTACGAAAGCCAGTCACCAATGATACTTAATGCTGGGCTAGGCATAAGCACGGACGCCCCAGCATGGCTATATACGCTGCAGTGGCTAAGGACGCACACGCCGAAGGGTTCCGTGGTCGTTGCTTGGTGGGATTACGGATACTGGCTATCAGTCGTTGGGCAGAGAGCCAGCGTCGCTGACGGCGCAACCATAAACGGATCCCAGATTAGACTGCTTGCTAAGGCGCTAACCGATCCTGAGGAAGAGGCGTTCAAGATATTCACCACTAAGTTCCACATCCGGCCAGACAGGCTCTACGTGACCGTATATGAGGTGTACGCCGTCGACCAGAGGAGAGGGTACGTGTACATAGGCCCTATAGTTGCTGGAACGACGTTAATAGGTGCTGACGCAGCTAAAGGCATAGCCGCCATATATAAGATAGCGGGTAGGAAACCGCCAGTCTATGCCTACAGGTTCAGGCCGTACCCAATGGCCCCCTACGCCATGGTCATGTACCTTCCCGACTGGACGAATAAGACGCTACAGAACGCGCTACTGTATAAGATACTCCTCAACACCGCCTACGTAGTGTGGGGCCCCCAGGGATATAAGGTAGCGTTCCTGTATGCTAATCCGGAGCACCCGCCAGTACTACCTAAGCCGCATATGAAGGTATTCGAGCCCGCGTTCATATCGGTAAGTAGGATAACAGCGAGTCTCTACGTTGTTGTCTCGGTATATAAGGTTAAGGGCATTGTGTGAGGAGATCGCATGGGCAGGGTATGTGGCCAGTACGTAGTCATAACCCCATACACATGGATTGAAAATGCGTGTGTGGAGTTCGGCGACCGCATCAAGGCTGTAGAGCCAGGATGCTCGGGTAGCGAATGCTCCGGCGTGATAGTCTCGCACGGGCTGGCGTCAGCACACACGCATCTAGGCCTATACCCGGTTAGGCACTCGGTATTGTATGGCTTGAAACTCGATGAGTGGGTGAAGACGTTCGCATGGCCCTGGGAGAGACTGCTTCTTGAGGAGCCCGAGCTAACGTATTACGCCTCATTACTGGCGCTTAACGAGTTACTTGGCAGTGGCGTCACCGCCGTCGCCGACATGCATTTTAATGAGGACCGCGTGCTTGAGGCTGTCCTTAAGGTCGGCGTGCGGGCTGATTTAAGCGTCGCTATAATGAGTAAGGGTGTTTTTAACTCTTTCGATGAGGCCCTTAGCGAGAATAGGAAGCTCGTCAGCAGGGTTAAGGGCTTAGGAAGGGGTGACATTGCATGCAGGTTCGGCCCCTGTACGCCAAGGCTCCTCAAGCCTGAGGAGTTTAAGGCCGTTGTGGAGGAGGCTGTTAAGGCTGGCGTCGGCATACACACGCACTTAGGTGAGGTTCCTGAGGATGAGGGGTTCCTCGTTAAGGAGTACGGCTTAAGGCTAGATGAATTCATTAGGTATGTTGGCTTGAACGAGGTTGATGCCCTAGTAGCGCATTCAATATGGGTTGAGACGGCGCTTGACGAGCTGCTTAGGAGTGAGAGGACCCGCCTAATACACCTGCCGAGGTCGAACGCCCTCCTACGGGATGGTGTGATGCCCCTCGAAGTCTTGAGGGAGGCGTTAGGGGGTGTTAGTTTAGGTGTCGACGTCGCGCCGACATACTCGATTATTGACGAGGCATTCTTCGCTATAGGGCTTCACTGCCTAGGTAGGGCAGCCCTAACGCCCGAGGATGTGTTTAACCTAGCCGTAAGCGGGTACAGGGCGATGGGGTTCGGCACCGGGAACCTGGAGGAGGGTGAGGTGGCGGATATAGTTGTTTGGAAGGTTAGGGAGGGGCTTGCCGGGGGCATAGTTAGTCCTCAAGCAGCGTTGATTGCGGGGCTTGCCAAGCCTGTTGAGGTGTTTGTCGGTGGCCGCCAGATCATGAGTTGCGGGGAGCCGGTAGCTGCTGAAGACATTGCTAGGGCCCGTGAGGCTCTCCGTAGCTGCGGCTTTCCCGCCCGTTCCGCTGGCCCCTACGGAAGGCCTTCCTAACCTCAGCTACGAACGCGTTCCAAGCAGGTATCGGGCCCTCGCTATACAGCTTGTTTATCACCTCGTACCAGTCTACCTTAAGGATGATGTACGTTAGGAGTACCGTAACCGCGACCAGCACCGGAACCGTGTATACCTGCGTTACAGCCATGAACGAAAGCCATGACGCGTAGGTGACCACAACCCCCGTTAATATGGTCTTACCTAAGAACACCGCGAGCACGTAGGGTAGGAGAGGATACTTCATAAGGCCTAGGGGGATGTAGAGAACGTCGTCCGGCAGCGGCGTTGATGCGAAGACGACTATCGCTATGAAGAGCGATCTCCGGGCGAGCTTCTTGAATAGCTCAATATTCCTCCTACTAACCTTACCTAGCTTAGCCCGAAATGCCGACCCCATGTAGTAGACGGCAACCTTACCTATCGTCGCGCCCGCAGCTGAGACTAGCACGAGCATTACCCGAGGCAGCAGGCCAACGTAGACGAAGGAGTACCCCATCACCACCCCTAGGTAGGGTATGGCGACGAAGGGTATTGAGTTGGATACTAGGCTTATTAAGAATATCCCCGCAGGCCCGCCGACGAACCCTAGTATGGCGTTCACGAAGCCGTTTGAAACCACCGCAGATACCAACCTAATTAAGGGGTCGGGGTTAAAGCTATGTATGGTGTTCGCTGTGAGCGAGAAGATAGGGGAGGGGGAGAGAGGACCTAAACTCGTAGCTAAAGAGAAGGTCAAGTGCCCCGTATGCGGTAGCGGCGATCTTGAAATAACGCTATATGCTTACAGGGTGCCTTTCTTCGGGGACGTCATTCTGGAGACCGGCAAATGCAGTAAGTGCGGCTATAGATGGTCTGACGTGGGGGTCGTGTCGGCAGGCAGGCCGAAACGCATAGTGGTTGAGGTAAGCAGGCCTAAAGATCTAAACGCCCTAGTCATTAAATCCGCTAGGGCGTCAATTCGAGTGCCTGAGCTAGGCATCGAGGTGACCCCCGGGCCGGCGGCTAAGGGATATATAACGACGGTTGAGGGCGTGCTTCAGAGGGTGTTGGACCACGTACCTTCTGAGTGCTTCAAACGCGAGAGCAGTTGCTATGGGAGGGTTAAGGAGATTGAGGACGCTATTAAGGGGCTCAAAAGGTTTAGGCTTATTATAGAGGACCCCT